>JADYZI010000336.1 GCA_020853255.1 Acidobacteriota bacterium | reverse complement strand
CGGCAGAATCCGCCGGGGCGGGTAGTTTTGTAGATCCCGGGTCCTGCCTTCGCCGTTCTGCTTCTTCAAGTGCCCGTTTCAGATCATCGTTGTTACCGCTTTTTGACCGCGTCAGCCCTCGAACGCCATCGGTCACCGGAAAAGCGATCCCGCGCCGCCTGAGTGCGTCCACAACCGGCTGAACGGACGCCGCTCCTTTTATGCCGTACAGCATCTTTACATATTCGGCCTGGGCGATCGGTCTTTCCTGCGCGGTAACTGAAAGGGCCGCGAGCAGAATAGGGATGAGAAGCTTTTTCATCAACTAAAATGATGCGCGTATGCGGCTTATCGTTGGCTTAAGTATCCACCTGTTACGATCGAGCATCGATCGGGAAGCTCGTAACGTCCCTGGACGGCGCATGCGTGGCCATTAACCGGCCTAAACGCAACTAATCGAAAAGGCCGCCTTTTCGGGCAGCCCTTTTCGGTATTAATGCAACGAGAAGCCCGGGCTTAATTTACCCATTCCTCTTCGTAGTTCAATTGCCAATGCCGTGTGACCCAGTGCTGGGCCGCGGTCATGGCGGTATTCTTCCATTTCTTCATATTGTCCAGAATTGAAAGTGCCGCCAGCGGCTTGCTTGGGTCACGCTCCACGCGAATTACCTGTGCTGCAACTTCGATCACGGTCTTGTTCTCTTCAAGGATCCGCAACTTCACTTCGCTTCCTACAGGAGGAAGCGTTTCCAGATTTACCAGTGCGCTCGATTCGCCAATGTTTTCCGTAGTTCCTTCTACTTTGATCGTTTCGCCGCTTTCCTTGTCAACCCAGCTTGCCAAAACAGGCATATTCGCCAGTATCCGATGATGTAACGGCGTCTTGTACGAGGCCGTCGCGTATTCGATTTGTGCCATTGATATTATGTCCCCCCTTTTTCGTCGCCCTTAACAAAGTAAGGCAAGTTCGCCTTTCAAACAAGTCTTCATCAAAGCGACTGATAAACTTACTGCAATCTTACAAAAAAGTCAAGTTTCAATCGCCCGTCTCCAGCAGTGCATGTCAAGTAGTACTAAGCGGCTGAAAACAAACGGCTTATGTCTGCCAAGGCGGAGTGCCTAAACCGCTTTCGCCATAAAAGAATCGCTGAACGGTGAACCCGTGTCCGTACCGGTCGGAACAATATGAAAAAATGTTCGCAAATTTAACACTATTGTAATCTTCCATACCTATTCTTGAGAATTTACAGAGGTTGGCCGGAAGGGTTTGCGGAACTTGAATTGCGTGGTTAAATAGGTGTCCAGAGAATTCTTTTCGCGCCTTTTTACGGGACATTCGAAATAGCTTTAGGGTTTGCAGTCGAAAGCATTGCAAACACAAGGCTTGAAATCCGATGCCAAAATATCGCCCATTTGGACCGGCATTTTGGCTAGCAAGAATGGACTGCAGTAAATCCAAAAAAGCGAAAAAAAATCCAAAATATTCGAGACTCGGGGGAAGAAATTGAGAGAGCGGCCCAAGTGCCGCGATTTTACAGATCGGGGACATTCCGGATAGGCGACCTATCCGAAGAAAGGTCCAAGGTTCGACCTAAGGGTCTTGCACGTAGTAAACGGAGCTAATTAAATGAGTAAATATTCAACAATTTTTACGTTAGTGTTCTCGGCCATCTTCGCCGCCGCTTTGGCGGCCACGGGAATGGCGCAGGTCACGACGTCGGAGATAGTCGGCAGCGTTGTCGACCAGAACGGAGCAGCGGTTGCGGGAGCTAAAGTAACCGCCGTGCACGGGCCGTCAGGGTCCAGGTATACCACGGTGACGAACGGAGTTGGCCGTTACGCTCTTCCGGCCTTGCGTGTTGGGGGGCCCTACGTCGTCACGGTTGAACATTCGGGATTCGCCGAACAGAAACGAGACGGGATCACTATCGGCCTTGGGAATGCGTCGACCGTCGATTTTACACTCGGGGTCGCGGACGTAGGTGCTGAGATAACTGTAACTAGTGACACAACCTTTAACGAAGCTCGTACCGGCGCGGCGACAAACGTCAGCCGCGATGTTATAGAATCCCTTCCATCGTTCAACCGCTCGATAACCGATTTTACGCGACTTGCTCCACAGGCGGGAGCGAACGGGTCATTTGCTGGGCAGGACAACCGTATGAACAACATTACGGTTGATGGTTCCTATTTCAACAACTCATTCGGACTTCGTGCGCTGCCGGGACAGACTTCGGGCGTTTCGCCCATCGCCCTAGACGCGATCGAGGAAGTTCAGTTGAACATTGCGCCTTATGATGTTCGGCAGGCAAACTTTGTCGGAGCGGGTGTTAATACTATCACCCGAAGCGGCACGAACGACTACAAGGGATCATTCTATTACCTCTGGCGTAGCCCGGGCCTTGTCGGAAAGGAGGCTGGGACGAACAGTTTTAATCCCGGCAACTTCAAATATCGAAACTATGGCTTTACGGTGGGCGGCCCGGTGCCATTCTTCAACTTTGGCGACGGTGCGAACGATAAGTGGTACACCACCGGCAAAGACAAATTGTTCTTTTTCTTCAGCTATGAGGACGAAAAGACGAGCAGTGCGGGCACGACTTTTCGCGCGAGGGCCGCTGGCGAGTCAGCGGGCGGAAACGTCACACGCGTTCTTAAATCGGATCTTGACACGCTTAGCGCGTTCCTGAAGTCGAGGTTCGGCTATGAAACTGGGCCGTATGAAGGCTATGCCTTCACGACCCCAGGCAAAAAATATCTCGGACGTGTCGATTACAATATCAATAACTCGAACAAGGTGAACTTTCGCTACCTGCAGCTCGATTCGAGCACAGATAATCCGCTCTCAAGTTCGAGCTCCCTTGGTTTTGGAAGACCGAACAATTCTATCAACTTTCTGAGCTTCCAGAACTCAACCTACGCGATCCTCGAGAACATCCGTTCGTACCAGGGTGAATGGACCTCGCTGCTTACGCCGACGATATCGAACAGCCTTCTTGTCGGCTGGACAAAGCAGGATGAAAGCCGCGGTTACAAGGGAACAATGTTCCCGTTCGTCGATATCCTTGAAGGTGGACAAACGTACACCTCGTTCGGCTTCGAGCCGTTCACGCCGAACAACGAACTTCGGTACAAGACATTCCAGGTCCAGGACAACCTTACGTTCTATCGAGGCAAGCATACGTTTACGACAGGCTTAAGCTATGAGCATTATCGCTCAGAGAACGTATTCTTCCCGGGATCGCAAAGTGCCTATGTCTATAACTCTCTTCAGGACTTTTACGATGATGTGAATAGGACGCGGACCGTAAACCTGAGACGGTTCCAGGTCCGCTATTCAAATGTTCCGGGCCTGGACAAACCGCTACAGCCGCTTGAAGTGGATTACGTCGGGTTTTACGGCCAGGATGCATGGAAGATCTCGGACAATTTCATGCTTACTTTCGGTGTTCGCGGTGACACGCCATTTTTCGGCGACACCGGGTTCACGAACCCGCAGGCGAACGCACTGGCTTTCAGGGGAGCTGACGGACAAAGTGTGAATTATGAAACCCAGAAGCTGCCCGATCCGGCCATCCTCTGGTCGCCGCGCGTTGGTTTCAACTGGTCACCGCTAAAGAATCAAAGGCTTCAGATACGCGGTGGTACAGGCGTGTTCACGGGCAAGCCGGCGTACGTCTGGATATCGAATCAAATCGGCAACAACGGTATCCTTACTGGCTTTACCCAGGCGGACAACACCACCGCATACCCATTTTTCGCGAACGTTGACCAGTATAAGCCCACAAATGTGACCGGAGCTCCTGCACTCACCTATGAACTGAATTTCACCGAGCCGGATTTCCGCTTCCCGCAGATCTGGCGTTCGAACATAGGTGCAGACGTTAAGATCCCGTTCGGTCTCGTTGCGAATGGCGAATTTATCTATTCGCGGGATGTTAACGGAATGTACTACATCAATGCGAATCTCCCGGAGGCGAGTACGGCTTTTTCCGGCCCCGACGACCGACCTCGTTGGAGAGCAGGGAACCGGATTCACTCAAACATCAGTGGTGCTTACGTTCTGCAGAATCAGAGCAGCGGCAAGTCCTGGAACGCGGCCTTCTCACTTGAGAAGCCCTATTCCAAGGGCTTCTACGGCAAGTTGGGCTATAGCTATGGCGAAAGCAAGAATCTGTTCGATCCCGGCTCGATCGCGAGCGGTTCATGGACAAGCAACCAGCACTACGGTGATCCGAACAATCCGGCAATGGGCTTTAGTCAGTACTCGCCGGGGCATCGTTTCTTTGGAACAGCGTCGTACTACATTGACTACTTCAAGTTTGGGGCTACGTCTATCTCGGCGTTTATGGAATCGCGTACGTGGGGAAATACGAGCTACGTCTTTAGCGGTGACCTGAACGGCGATGCGTCTACGAACAACGATCTGATCTACATTCCGGCCAGTGCCTCAGAGATGAACTTCCAGCCGTACACAGCAAGCGGCACGACATTTACGGTCGCTCAGCAGCAGGAAGCTTTTGAACGATTTATCACCTCGGATAGCTATCTGTCGAAGCACCGCGGCGAATATGCCGAGCGGAACGCGGCGTTCCTGCCGATGGTGACCAGGGTTGACCTAAGCTTGAGGCAAGAGGTCTATTTCAAAACGTTCGGCAGAAAGCATCGCTTCCAATTCAGCGCAACAGTCCTTAACTTTGGAAATCTTCTTAAGAAGAACTGGGGAATTGGGACCGCCTTTACCACCAGCCAGATATTGGTTACGTGCTCGTCATCGGGCGCTGTGGCCGGTTCGCCTGCTTGTACATCAGGGGCTGACCCGACGGGCAAGGCCTATTACAGGCTTCGCAACAGCGGATCCAGTCTTATCAGTGAGCCGTATCTTAAGACCGCGAATCTGGGCGACGTGTACCGTATCCAGCTAGGGGTGAAATACATCTTTGATTAAATCGCCCGGTTTGACCGGTATGGGAGGCTGCCTTGCAAAGGGCGGCCTCATTTTCATTCTACGGTTGACCGTTCAGCATTTAGAGATAGAATCTGTGGAGTAAGATGTGGACGGGATAGCGAGGATGAGAGAAGTGTCCCTGAAATGTAGAGAAGTGACTTGGTCGCGATAGGGTTTGCAGAAGCCTGCTCGTTAGAGGCTGTATCAAAGCCTGATTCGGCCTAGAAACGGCTGCATGAAGTTAGCTAGATTGGAAGCTTCTGGACTGCAGAAAATTAATTCATCTGCCCTGAAAGGCGCGCGCGCGCAAGATGGCGGTTTCGTACCTTCAGGGCGATAGATCGATGGCAACTCCGACCAGACCTTCCACATCTGGCTACCTTCTGTAGGCGGCATTGCCGCTCGGAATCGAGGCTCTGACACAGCCTCTAACGCACTGTTTCTGTCTTGGATCGCTGCTTTTCCGAGGACGATTCAAACTGATGCGCCACCGTTATTTCGATGAGGTTCAGACTGAAATGCGTATTCTTCAAATCTCTTCATCAAGGACATACGGCGGCGGGGAGCGGCATTTTGTCGATCTTTGCCGCGGGCTCAACGATGCCGGGCATGAGGTATATGCGGCGGTCCGGCCGACGAATGTCTGGGAGGCAAAACTCGATTTCCTTCCGTTGGACCGTCGCTTCCATATCTCGATCCGTAACTCGATCGGTATTCTCAGTGCGTCGCGTCTGGCTGCATTTGCCCGGGAAAATGAGATTGACATTATCCACGCCCACGTCGCCCGCGACTACATTCCGGCGAGCATTGCCTGCGCACTTACGCGCGGAAGAACGAAATTTGTGCTAACGCGGCATGTGATGTTCCCATTGAAGGCGTTCAACCGGTTGGCGTTAAAGAATCTTTCAAAGGCGATAGCGGTTTCATCGGGTGTTGAAACGACACTCTACAGCGTTTTTCCGAAACACAAGGTCGTCCTTATTAATAACGGCATCGACGCACATGCGTTAAGCGAGGATGAACGGGTCAGGGCGAGACAGGGATTTCGCGATCTGCACGGAATACCGCTTGATGTGCCGCTTATCGGCACGATCGGCGAGCTGATACCGCTCAAAGGGCAGAGTGACCTTGTCCTAGCGGCGCACGAGGTTGCGAAGCAGTTCCCCGAGGCGAGATTTGCCATCATCGGCCGCGACAATACGATCGATCAGAGATACCGGCGGGAACTCAAGAGAATGGTGAAGGTGTTTGCGCTTGAGGACAGATTTCTCTGGCTGGATTGGGTTGAGGACACGACCGAGCTATTGGCCGCCCTCGATATTTTTGTCTCCGCTTCGCACACCGAGAGCTTTGGGATGGCGATGCTCGAGGCTCTTGCCGCCGCTACGCCTGTTATCGCGACCGACACTGACGGTGCCCGCGAGCTTATCGAGGATGCATCCTGCCGGGTGCCGGTGAATGCGCCGGTCGCATTGGCAAAAAAGATCGCGGAGTTTATCGCCAACCGGGACGATCACCGCCGCCGTGCGGAGGAACATTCGCGAGACGTCCGCTTGCGATTTTCACTCGACCGGATGGTGAAGGAAACTGAACAGCTTTATCAAAACCTGTAACAACTCACGTGGAGAGCGATGGGCGTAACGGATATCGGATATGTCTTACGCCCGCGCGTCAGCAAGAGCGTAGTTTGCGGCAATGAGCATCACATCCGGCATAAATTCCAGAGTCGCCCTTGCCCAAACAGGCAATATCTAGTTGGAAATGATCAAGTTCGACCAAATTATCTGTACTGATCTCAAATCGGCCTCATCGCGCGAGTGGCTCGAGACCAATGGTATTGGCGGATTTGCCTGCGGGACCATCTCTGGGGCAAATACGCGGCGGTATCATGGGTTGCTGACGGCTGCGATCACGCCGCCGCTCGGCCGGGTCACGGTACTTTCCAAATTTGAGGAAACAGTTGAGTTCGATGGGCGAAAGTTCGATCTTTCGGCGGATCAGTTTCCTGATGTCGTCAGCCCACAGGGTTACAAGTTTCTGAAACAGTTTCGGCTAGATCCATTCCCAATATGGACCTATGCCGTTGAAGATATTGAGATCGAAAAGCGCGTCTTCATGGTAAACGGAGCAAATACCACTCTTTGCCGATGGATCATGACGGCCGGAGCGGGCCGGGATATTTCCCTGACGCTAAAGCCGCTGGTCTCGTTCGTGGACTATCACGAGCTTCAACACGAATCGCGATCAGAACGTTTTGCCCATACTGTCGATTGCGATGAGGTCACTGTAATTTCCGGCAGCGGTGTTGATCTGTATCTCCGGCACAATGCGGCCGAGATCATCAGTACTGGCTATTGGTACAAGAATTTTGAATACGAGATCGAACGCGAACGAGGCTTTGATTTTACCGAAGATCTATATCAGCCCTTCGAGATGCGGTTCAAAATCAGCAAACGGCCTGCTGAAGTTTCGGCCAGTACAGACGGCAATGCTGTTACGGACCAAAGTTCGGCCGCCGCAGCGGAACAGAAACGTCGTAAGGCACTGGCCAAACAGTCGGGCGCTCGAACCGGCGATGGGAAGCAATTGGCCATGGCGGCCGACCAATTTATTGTGTCACGAGGTTCCGGACACACCGTTATCGCCGGATACCCGTGGTTCACTGACTGGGGCCGCGACACGATGATCGCCTTGAGCGGCCTGACGCTTGCAACCGGCCGGCACGAGATCGCTCGCGGCATACTTCTTGAATTCTCGAACTATATTTCCGAAGGGATGCTGCCGAACAGATTCCCGGATGCCGGAGACCAAGCGGAATACAATACCGTCGATGCGACGCTTTGGTACTTTGAGGCCGTTCGCGCCTACATCGAAGCGACCGGCGATAACGAATTTGTCCGCGAACACCTGTATGCAAAGCTCGTTGACATCATTGCCTGGCACCTGCATGGAACGCGATATAACATCCATGTGGACACGGACGGCCTTTTATTTGCCGGTTCGCCCGATGTGCAGTTGACGTGGATGGACGCCAAAGTCGGCGATCTTGTGATAACTCCTCGGACCGGCAAGGCGGTCGAGATACAGGCACTTTGGTACAACGCTCTATTGATCATGGCAGACTTGGCCGCGGAGTTTGCCGATGCTGAAGACGAGGCCAAATATCGTGCGATGGCCGAATTGTGCAAACTAAGTTTTAACGGCGCATTTTGGAATGAGAATGAACAATGCCTGTTTGACGTTGTCGAGAATGGCTCCCGTGACGCATCAATTCGCCCGAATCAGATATTTGCCGTCTCGCTGCATCATTCAATGCTCAACAGTGACCGGGCAGCAAAGGTTGTGGCCAAAGTCGAGAGGGAGCTCTTGACGCCCGTGGGCCTGCGGTCGCTGTCGCCCACGGACGCTCGTTACTGTCCCGCCTATATCGGATCGCCGTTGGAACGCGATTCGGCATATCATCAGGGGACGGTTTGGGCATGGCTGATCGGTGCATTTATCGATGCGTACCGCAAGGTGAATGGACAAGGCCCGGCGACGGAAAAGCGGGTCG
>JADYZI010000335.1 GCA_020853255.1 Acidobacteriota bacterium | reverse complement strand
CATTCCGCCTAAACCGCCGGCGAGGCCGCCCATCATTTTTCGTCCCAAACCGCCAAGCAGCCCGCCCTTGCCCATCTGCGCCATCATTTTGCGCATCTGCTCATATTGCCGGAGAAGCTGGTTAACGTCCGCGATCGTACTGCCTGAACCGGCCGCGATACGCGTTTTGCGGCTTGCGTCGATTATCTTGTACTCGTTCCGCTCGCGTTTCGTCATCGAATCGATGATCGCCTCGGTCTTTCGCATTTGCTGATCGACCTCGGCAGATTGTTCGTCGTTTAGCTGAAGGCCGCCGGTCATTTGCTCGGGCAGCATTTTCATTAGCTTTGACATCGAACCGAGCTTTTTAAACTGGCCTAGCTGGCTGCGAAAATCTTCGAGCGTAAACTGGTTGCTCGTCATTTTTCGCAGCTGTTCCTGGGCTTCGTCTTCGTTGATCTTGCCCTGGACCTCTTCGATAAGCGACAGAACGTCGCCCATGCCGAGTATTCGCTGAGTGATGCGGTCGGGATAAAACGGATCGATCGCGTCGTATTTTTCGCCGACGCCGACAAACTTTACCGGTTGGCCGATAACTTGTTTGATCGAGAGTGCCGCACCGCCGCGGGCGTCGCCGTCCATTTTTGTAAGGACAACGCCCGTAATTCCTACTCTTTCGTGAAAAACCTCGGCCGAACGCACGGCGTCCTGGCCGGTCATGGCATCTGCGACAAATAAAACTTCGATCGGTTTGGTCTCGGCCTTTATCGCCTCGAGCTCTGACATCAGCTCGTCATCGATGTGCAGACGGCCGGCCGTGTCGATCATCAGGGTGTCGTAACCCATTTCCTGCGAGTGCTTTACGGCACCGCGGACGAGCGTCATCGGGTCGTTGGTTTCCTTGTCCTGATAGACCGGAACGCCAACGGCGCCACCGACAACCCTCAATTGCTCACGAGCAGCCGGGCGATAAACGTCCACGGACACGAGCAGCGGCTTGCGTTCCTGATTGTCGCGCAGCCAGCGAGATATCTTGCCGGTCGAGGTCGTTTTGCCCGATCCCTGCAGCCCGACGATCATCACGACGTTCGGGATCTGCTTGGTAAAAACGAGCCGCGACGAGGTTCCGCCCATCAACTCGACCAGTTCGTCGTAAACGATCTTGACGACCTGCTCGTGCGGGTTCAGCCCCTGCCAAACTTCCTGGCCTTCCGCCTTTGCCCGGACCGATTCGACAAAGTCCTTTGCGACCTTATAGTTAACGTCCGCCTCAAGCAGCGCCATCCGGATCTCGCGCAACGCCGCATCCACATGCTCAGGCGTCAACTTGCCTGCACCACGCAGATTTTTCAGCGTTTTCTTAAGCTTATCGGACAGCGATTCGAACATAAAGACACACTTCGGCTACAAGAGTCGAAACTATAAATTCTATGTTCTAACCTTCAAACTGTCAAATTTCCGTACCAACCAACGGCCTCAATTTGTTTGATCCTCGAACCTACTGAGATAGAGGGTAACGAAATGGAAGCCTCCCTTAGCTCAACCGCGATCGTTGATCAACTGCTGTCGCACTGCCTGTTACCTGAACGCTCGGAAGCCGGTCGCTACCGCTCGCGGTTCTGACAGAGGCGGGTTATGGCGGCGGTGACTTGGTCGGGGTGGATGTTGAGGATGCATTTGGGGTCGCCGAAGACTTTGCATTCGTAGCCGGGGCAGGGTTGGCAGCGGAAAGGTTCGAAGACTATTTCATTTGGGATGTCATTATTCGGATCCCACGGGCGCCAGTGGTCGCGGTTTGATGAGCCGAAGATGACGACGGACGGTGTATGAACAGCGGCGGCGATGTGGGCGATGCCGGAATCGTTGCCGACAAACAGGTCGGAACGCGAGGCGAGGGCGGTTATTTCGGGCAGGCTTAGATCGCAGAATCCGTGGAACATTGCGCCGGTTGAACTGCGGACCTGTTCGATCACATGCCGCTCGTTAGGAGCCGCGACAAGAACGGAATAAAGGCCCGAGCGTTCGAGAAATTCGATCACGTTGGCGAAGTTTTGCGGCTGCCATTGCTTTGTCGCAAACGCGGCGGCCGGATGTATTAGCGCGATCTTTTCCTTATCGATGCCGCGAACATGAAGCAGATGTTCTACTTTCGAGGCCGCCTCATCAGTAACGACAAGCCGGCTTTTGGGTCGTTCCTTTATAGGAACGCCGGCGAATCCGAGCAGTGCAAGCTGCTGTTCGGCGGAGTGAATCTTGGGCTTCTTCCAGAAATCCGCGGCCGATGAATAAAGATGGTTGAAGAGTCGCGAGTATTGATATTCGGTCCAGCCGACGCGGTGCCGGGCGCGGCTTGCGGCTGTGAAGAACGTGCTCGTCGTTCCGCCATGCAGATTGAACGCCACGTCGTATCGCTCATTTCGCAGCCGCCGCATCATCAACAACCGCTCGCGTGTTCCCGCCCGGACTGAACGCACGTTGTCAACGATATCGAATCCGTCAAGGACCGGCGCGACCCAGTCTTCAAGCAGGATATCGATCTGCGCATCGGGTAGAAATTTTCGAAGGGCGATGAGCGACGGCGTCGCGAGGACCGTATCGCCGATCGAGCGCAGTTTGACGACCAGGACCTTTTTGGTGGTTGTCCAATCGATCGTTTTCAAAGCGGTGGGAACCTCAATCCTTCTCGACCGTCGCTTCGTCCACCAGCATCACGGGAATTTCGTCGCGTATCGGATAAGCGAGCGCGCATTCCGGATTGACGCACTTTAACTTGGTTTTCTCCGCGTTTATTTCGACTTTTGACTTGCACTTGGGGCAGCGAAGTATCTCCAGAAGTTCGGGGCTGATCGGCATAATTTGTCAGGTCTCCAAT
>JADYZI010000334.1 GCA_020853255.1 Acidobacteriota bacterium | reverse complement strand
GAGTTCATCAAGCGGCAGATCGATCTGCTTTCGTATTACAAGATCAATACCTTTCGTTGGCATTTGACCGAAGATCAGGGCTGGCGCATCGAAATAAAGAAGTATCCAAGACTAACTGCTGTCGGAGCTTGGCGTAAAGAGGCGGACGGTTCAACGTATGGCGGCTTTTACACGCAGCGGCAGATACGCGATATTGTCGAGTATGCTCGCATCAGGAACGTGCAGGTTATCCCGGAGATTGAAATGCCGGGACACAGCGTTGCCGCTCTGGCCGCATACCCCGAATATTCGTGCCGTCAGAAGCCGCTAAAGGTGACGGCGGAATGGGGCGTTCACAAGGATGTGTTTTGTGCGGGCAATGAGCACACTTTCGATTTTCTAAAGGATGTCTTGGACGAGGTCATTGAGCTGTTCCCGTCGCCTTATATCCACATCGGCGGCGACGAAGTGCCAAAAGATCGCTGGAGGGAATGTCCGTTGTGCCAACAGCGAATAAGGTCCGAGGGCCTAAAGGACGAACACGAACTCCAAAGCTATTTCATCAGGCGAATTCAGCAATATCTCGAATCAAAGGGTAAAACTCTGATCGGCTGGGACGAGATACTCGAAGGCGGTGCCGACAGGAACGTCGTCGTTGAGGTTTGGCGTGGCAATTCGGAGGCTGCAAAGGCCTTGGCCGGCGGGCATCGAGTGATAGTCGCGGGGCCGTTCTATTTCGACACACCGATAAAGAACAAGACCCTAAAAGAAGTTTTTTTTACCGATCTAGCTTCTATCCCAAGCTATTTTGAGGATCAAGATCTGGTTCTCGGTGCCGAATGTCCGCTCTGGACCGAGCACGTAACGCCCGTAAATGCAGAATCGAAACTCTATCCGCGGCTTCAGGCATTTGCGGAGGTGACCTGGACCGGCAATGTTGCAAATTTTGACGACTTCAAGCGTCGAATGGCCTTGCATTATGCAACCATGGATTCGCTCGGCATTGCCTACGGACCGGAAGATAAGGCCGTGGCTGAGTACGGAATCGTATCCTTGCCGGCAATTGCAGCGTGGCGATTAACGGGCGTCAAAGGCTTTAATGACATAACGTTCCGTTACACGACCGATGGCAGCGAACCGTCGCCAAGATCCCGGTCGTTCACAGAATCGCTTGATATCTCCCGGCCTGCTCTTATCAAAGTTGCACCCTTTCGCAATGGGAAGAAGGTTGACCTGTCGAGATCATTCACTCTTACGGCAAATACTGCTATTGGAGCGTCGGTCACATACGCAGATCCTATTGACAAGCGTTATGCCAAAGCAGGTGAATCGGCGCTTATAGACGGGATAGTCGGGAGCCGCAATTATGACGACGGTATTTGGGTGGGCTGGCAAGGTGCTGACATGGATGCGGTTATCGACCTTGGCAGGCCGAGGAGATTCACTTCTGTCTCCGTGAATTTTCTTCAACAGAGCAACTCTTGGATCGTGCTGCCGAGACGAGTGAGCATGTTCGCTTCGGAGGATAAGGAGACTTGGGTTGAGCTGAAGACCATCGATACGGGAGCGAATGCAATGGATATGGACACTTCCATTCGAACCATAACATTCAATCAGCCGAAGTCGATCACCGCGAGGTATGTAAGAGTAAATGCTGTGCGATTTGGGAAACTGCCGGCAGGGCATAACGGTGCGGGTGCGGAATCGTGGATATTTGCGGATGAGATCATTATACGGTGATCTTGTGCGAACTTGAGAAGGGATAGTTTAATGTGTAACACGAAGAGAATACCGCTGTTGGAAGTATGTGTCGATTCGGTTGAATCTGCTCTGGCCGCTGAGGCCGGAGGTGCAGATCGGGTCGAACTCTGTGACAACCTGGTCGAAGGCGGTACAACGCCGAGTGCGGGTGCTATTGAGGCCGCTCGCGAAAGACTCTCGATCAAGCTGCACGTGATCGTCAGGCCTCGCGGCGGAGATTTTTTGTATTCGGATATCGAACTTGACGTAATGAAACGCGACATTTTGACAGCGAAAGATCTTGGGGCGGACGGCGTTGTCATCGGTGTGTTGAATGCAGACGGTACGATCGACCGCGAACATACTCGCGAGCTTGTCGAGATAGCTCGCCCGATGTCCGTTACTTTTCACAGGGCCTTTGATATGACGCGCGACCCGTTCGAAGCCATGGAAACCCTTGTTGATCTCGGCATTGACAGGATCCTGACGTCAGGTCAAGAACCCGTTGCTGAAAAAGGCGTCGAATTGATCCGGGAACTCGTTGAGCGAGCCGGCGAACGAATAACGATAATGGCTTGCGGTGAGATCCGTGAAGGAAATGTGCGCGAGGTTGTCCAACGCACCGGCGTTCGCGAGATCCACGCGACCGGCTTTGTAAGTCGAGTGAGCGGGATGGCATTTCGCAATGAACGTGTCTATATGGGCGGTGCCGATCTTAAGGCCGAATATTCTATCAAGGTTACGAGTGCCGAGAAGGTCGCTGCTCTTCGCGGGGCGATAGAGCAATGATCATCTGCGTTTCGGCCAACCCTGCGATCGACAAACGCCTTCGTGTTGAGAGCCTCGCTGTCGGTGAAGTTAATCGGATTCGCTCTTCGCAAGCCTTTGCCGGCGGTAAAGCTGCGCACGTCGCGATGTCTGCAAAAGCTCTTGGCGAAGAGGTGCTTTGGATCGGACTTCTTGGCGGCGAGACAGGCGATGAGATCGAGCATCAACT
>JADYZI010000333.1 GCA_020853255.1 Acidobacteriota bacterium | reverse complement strand
TTACAATGGCCATGCTTGAGCACCCGGTAGAGGATGCAATATTAGTTGCCGAAAGGGATCGGATCAAGGAGGTCTATAGCAAAAGAACTTTTGAGATCGACCCGGATATGTACGCGCCCTGGCAGCCTGGTGAAATGTTGATGCTTTTCGAGAGAAGGCGTGTTGCATCCGAGTTACTCGTGGCGACAGATCGCTTTCCGCAACGTGGAAACAAATGCCTCGAGATCGGTTACGGGAAGCTTGGTTGGTTAGGCGACTGCATCGCCTGGGGTCTCTCCGAAAACGATCTCTACGGGATAGAACTCGACGAAAAGCGGGCCGCGGTTGCTATGGGCGCTCTGCCATCGGCCAATCTAATTGTTGGAGACGCATCGAAAATGCCATGGGACAATGGATTTTTTGACCTCGTAATTATTTCGACCGTGCTTTCCTCCATTACGAGTATGTCGGTTCGGCGAACGATAGCCGCCGAGGTAGATCGCGTGTTGGCGAACCGGGGGACGATTCTCCTCTACGACGCGGACGTACGCAACCCCCGAAATAAGGATCTGTTACCGATCGGGCGAAAGCAAATAGCGGGATTGTTTCCAAATATGAAAGTTGTCAGTCGGTCAGTAACCCTTGCTCCGCCGATCTCGAGATTTGTTGCAAAGCACAACTGGGCGTTGGCTAGTATCCTAAGTTCGCTTCCCCCGCTCAGAACACATCGGTTGAGTTTATTGAGGCGGTCCCTGTCTGGAGAATAGCGGTGCATCGGAGCTTATGCCATTGGATCTAGTTGTTGTTTCACATAAGGTGTGCTGGCCGATGCCCAATTCCCAGGTGGGGTATGCGACGGACGGAGGATTTCCCCTCCAGATGCGGTATCTTTCAGAGATATTTTCACGCACGACACTCGTTGTTCCATGTGAAAGTAGTAGAGACGTGGCTGGTTTAGCTCCGTTGTCAGGCAACCAGCTTGACGTCGAGCCGTTGCCGATCCCATTGGGCACCGGCATCATGCGCAAATTGCTATTTGCAGTTTGGCTCTTCAAGGCCGCTGCGACCATCTGGAAGGCTATCAGGAGAGCTGATGCGGTTCACGCCCCGATCCCAGGAGATGTCGGTACTATCGGGATACTATTCGCTCTCCTCCAGAGGAAGCGAATCTTCATCCGGCATTGTGGCAACTGGCTGCAGCCGAGAACGGTTGCGGAGCGCTTCTGGAAATTTGGTATGGAGGCACTGGCGGGCCGCAAGAATGCAATGCTTGCTACCGGCGGTGGGCCCGCGCCTCCTTCAGCGCGCAATTCAAATATCGAATGGATCTTCGCAACTTCGTTGAGCAAAAAGCAGTTAATCCCGTTAAAGAGTCAGCCACGTGACCGCAACCGGCCGCGGCTGATAATTGCATGCCGGCAGGAAGAACGCAAGGGTACTGATGTTGTGATCAGGAGCCTCCCGAGGGTCCTGAGGGTCTTTCCGAACGTGCAACTGACCGTTGCGGGAGGAGGCTCACAGCTTGATCGTCTTAAGTCACTTGCAGAAAACTGCGGTGTCAGCGAAAACGTCCGTTTTCTCGGACAACTGAGCCAGACGCAAGTTCTCGATCTGTTGGACGTATCTGACCTGTTCTGTTTTCCGACCTCAGCATCAGAAGGTTTTCCTAAAGCCGTGGTCGAAGCTCTCGCGGCCGGTCTTCCGGTCGTGACGACGCGGGTGTCAGTACTGCCCCAACTGCTTTCGCATGGCGGTGGGGTACTTCTGGAAGCTCCCGACCCCGAAAAAGTAGCGGATGCCGTGATCGAAGTTCTCTCTGACCCAGGACGATACGAAGAGATGTCAAAAAGGGCGATCGAAACGGCACGCGAATATACGCTTGAGAATTGGCAGGAGCGGATCGGAGAGTTTCTCGAGCGATCCTGGAGAATGGACCGCCCTTTCCGCAGATACATTCAGGAGCACCCAGCTAGTCCGCTATGAGAGTTTGTTTTCTTGCCGGCACACTGGGCCGCGGCGGGGCCGAAAGGCAGTTGATGTTCATGCTCGAGTCGTTAATAAGAATGGATGTCGACGTGAAATTACTTTGCCTGACACGTGGCGAATCATTCGAGGAAGAAATTCGGCGCATTGGGGTTGATATCGATTGGGTTGGTGAACCTTCCAATAGACTTGCAAGGGTGGTCAAGGTTGCCAGGTCGGTTGCGAATTGGTCGGCCGATATTCTTCAAAGCTCCCATTTTTATACGAACATTTATGCCGGACTCGCAGCCCGTATAAACAGGATAGTAAGCATCGGTGCCATACGAAGCGATCTTACGAGTGAACTTGATCGCAACGGAATATACGGCAAGAGCCAGCTTTCGCTACCGCACCATCTGATCGCCAATTCACAAGCTGCCGTGGATCGAGCAATTAGGACCGGCGTACGAAAGAACAGAATCGATTTTGTCCCCAACGCGATCAAAGGAACGCCTCTTCCGGCTCGATCATTTTCCTCGGATAACCGCCAAGTCAATATTTCTTTCGTCGGCAGGCTCTCACCTGAAAAAAGACCAGAATTGTTTGTTGAACTCGCCTCCAGGCTCTGCTCCGAGTTGCCTGCCTTTGACCTGCAATTTCGAATGGCTGGAGACGGGCCAATGCGGGAGAGGGTCCAGCAGCTTATCGTTGAAAAGTCGTTAAACGGCCACAGATTCTCATCGATGGGCGAACTTTCTGATCTTTCCGATCTATATAATGAAACTGATTTGCTGGTTCTGACTTCCAGCTATGAGGGCACTCCGAACGTAATATTGGAAGCTATGGCATGTGGAATCCCGGTCGTCGCGCCCGAGGTTGGCGGAGTTCCCGAAATTGTCAGTAGCGACCGCGGCATCCTGTTCCCGCCGTCAGACTTTGAGGCTCTCGTCGCCGCTTCTAAATCGCTGATTACAGACAGGAGAATGCGTCGGCAACTCGGAGCGAACGCGAGAGCCTTTACGGCCAGAAGCCGGTCTATCAACGGCCTTGCTGCTCAATTGATCGAGATCTATGGAAAGCTTTTACGCAAGCACGGTTCCTAAGTTTGCTCGAACTCGAAATCTCCCGGAAGGGTATTCGATGATTGATCGAAGATCCATCACATTCCGGGATGTTTTGTTGCTGTCGCTCCTTCACGTACCACTCGGGGTAATTATTTACAGATGGCCAACGGTTGGTCTGGTTCATCAAGTATGCTTATTCGCGTTTGGTTTTTATTGCGCGTTACATGACCAAAAGATGGAGCGAGTTGGAATCATCGTCGCTTATATTATCGGCACCGAGGTCCTATGGAGAATGGCGGGCGTATCTATCTATTGGGAGCTTGGAAAATTCATCTCGGCGTTCATTATGATAGCGGCGCTGATCCGGCAACGATATCATCGCATCCCGCTTCTTCCCGTCTTGTACCTGGCGGTTCTCATCCCAGCTTGCCTTATCACACTAGTGGCTAAAATGCCCGGTGACGCCCGAAATATTCTTAGCTCAAACATGTCGGGACCGTTCTTCCTATTCATAAGCAGCATCTTCTTTGCGAATGTAACCTTAACTAAGTCCGGCATTGGACGTATCCTGATCGCGATCCTTTTACCCCTGTTCAGTGTCGCCTTTGTGACACTTTTTTTCACGGTTTCGATCGAGGAAATACAGTTCACGGGCGAGTCGAACTTTGCTACCAGTGGAGGCTTTGGTCCGAACCAGGTATCGTCAATGCTAGGACTTGGCACATTTTTGGCCTTGCTTATCCTGGTTGTTTTCAGGAAGTCTTTTAAATTCAGCATTTTTCTTGTTGTCACGGTCTTGTTTATGACTGCACAGAGCGTGATGACCTTCTCGCGAGGCGGAATATACAATGCTGTCGGGGCAATTGCCGCGACAATTCTGCTGCTCGTGGTTCGCAAGCCCTCGACCGCCGTCCGAGGCCTGGTTCCCATCGTTCTTGCGGGCGTCCTATTCTTCGCATTTATCTTTCCAGTGTTGGACGAATTCACGGGAGGAAGTTTGGTCGAGCGGTTCGAAGACACACAAGGGACAAAGCGTGCTGAGATAGTCATGGCTGACCTGAAGATCTTTCTCGATCTACCCTTCGGTGCGGGAGTCGGGACAGCATACGAGCTCCGTAAGGAATACCTCGGTGATAAAGCAATGAGCCACACGGAATTCACCAGGCTGCTAGCTGAACATGGTATCTTTGGCCTCTTGGCGATCGCCATTCTGGTCGCGATAGCCATTGTCAACTTACGTCGCCAAGGAACGACATTCGGCGAAGCGCTCCTTGTAGGCATGTTGGTTTGGTCCTCCCTATTCATGATGAATGCGGGTATGCGTCTGGCGGCTCCTGCATTCTTGTGGGGAATGACCTTTGTGAATATCGTGAACTGCTCTCCCGTTAAAGTTCGGCGAACCGCGAACCCGAGGTTCCGTAGGAACGTGGGATCTCCAGGAGGATGCGCAAGAAGCCTCATATTTGTCTGGTAAGCCATTTCCTGAGCGGAAAGCACGGCGGTCACAGCATCACTCAGGCCGAGTTGCTGGCGGAGCACTTTTGTCGCGATGGTTACAATATTTCTTGCGTTTCCACAAGAAAGAGCCGGATTGGTCGTTTCGCGGATATTCTTTACACGATTCTGCGGCTACGAGGTCGAATCGACGTCGTAATGGTCGAGGTTTATAGCGGGCTGAGTTTTGTAGTTGCTGACCTGGCCGGTTGGCTCGCCAAGATCGTGAACATACCTTCAGTATTCGTCCTTCACGGCGGGAACTTGCCTGAGCATGCACTGCGCTATCCCAAATGGACGCGGCGGGTATTCAATCGAGCCCGAATAATCACGGCTCCCTCTCAATTCTTAGCGGCTGCTATGATCGAGAAGGGATTTGCCGTCCGGATAATTCCCAATGTCCTAAATGCGTTTCCGTCCATTATGAACCCGCAACAGCGTAAAGTACCGCAGCTTTTATGGATGAGAAGTTTCCAGCCTATTTACGACCCATTGACCGCTGTAAAGGTGTTCTCACATGTGAAGAAAAGCTATCTGAACGCAACTCTTGTAATGGCTGGGTCGGACAAAGGGTTGGAGAAGGCAACCAGGGAATATGCTGCCACCCTTGGGCTCACCGATTCGATCTCTTTTCCCGGATTTTTGGATCCTGTCGGTAAAGCGAGAGAGTTTTCAAATGCGGATGTTTACATCAATACGAACATCATCGACAACTCGCCGGTTTCCGTGATCGAAGCATGGTCCTATGGCCTTCCTGTTGTCACGACGAATGTTGGAGGGATCCCGTACATGGTCAGCGATGGGGTTAACGTCCTCCTTGCTGAATCTGGCGATGCCGAAGGAATCGCGGCCAAAGTCGTAAATATTATAGAAAGCCCTGAGTTGGCTCGATCGCTTTCTCGGAATGGTCGCGAAGCCGCAAGGAAGTCGACGTGGGAGAACGTCCGGCCACTATGGGAGCGGGTCTTCGATGAGATGTGTTCCAAGCCGGAAGCTTCCCGAACTAGTCATCCGGCATAGTCCGAACCTAACGGCGATATGAGTATTGCGCAAACCGTATACAGTCGATTGCCGGCACGGTCGCGGTCAGTAGCCGCCAGCGCCCGTGGTTTTTATTTGAACTGGTGGAGGTATGGAAAAGAATCCGATCGGCTGATCGAGGAGGCACTCGAACGCGATAGTTGGACAAGCGATCAATGGTCTGATTGGCAGGCGGAGCGATTGCAACTGGTTTTGAACCGGGCCTTTAGAAGCGTCCCGTACTATAAAGCGTTAGGGACGGCCTTGCTGTGGCCAATTAAGGGAGAGAATGCTCCATCCCTCGATAATTGGCCCATTCTGGAGAAACGGCAGCTAAGGGAAATGTCACGTGCGTTCATTTCTGATGATTGCCGAACATCCAAGATGTTTCATGAGCATACAAGCGGCACGACTGGGACCGCAATAGATATGTGGCTCACGAGAGAGACCCTCCGACAATGGTACGCTCTGTTCGAAGCGCGCTGCAGGCGGTGGTACGGCGTAAGCAGGCACGATCGCTGGGCGATCGTCGGCGGGCAGTTGGTTGTTCCTGTGCAACAGCGAAAGCCCCCATTCTGGGTCTGGAATGCAGGAATGAATCAGCTGTATTTGTCGTCCTACCATCTCTCCCCTGAGATGATCGACGGATATCTTGATGCTCTTGTCAGCTATCGCGTCAAGTACATTCTTGGCTATCCATCGGCAATGTATCGCTTGGCAATGCGGGCGATGCGTTCTAGACGGAAGGATGTTCGGCTAAAGGTTGCAATTACAAACGCTGAGCCTATATACGACTACCAGCGGGATGCGATCGCCGCGGCATTCAGTTGTCCGGTTAGAGAAACCTACGGTATGGCCGAAATCGTGGCGGCGGGAAGTGAGTGCTCAGAAGGGTCACTGCACCAGTGGCCGGAGGTTGGGGTCATTGAGATCCTCGGACCTGCTCCGGAGGGTGAGTTTGTTTGCACCGGCTTGCTGAACAAGGACATGCCATTGATCCGATATCGCGTCGGGGACCGCGGAATCCTGTCAGATCGAAAATGCACGTGCGGAAAGGGCCTGCCGGTAATAGAAAAGATCGAAGGCCGAAATGACGATGTCCTTTTCACACGCGACGGGCGGGCGGTAGGGCGGCTGGATCCCGTTTTCAAAGGCGACCTCGGGATCGAGGAAGCGCAGATAATTCAACACTCGCTCTCCGAGATACTGGTCAAATATGTTCGCGGCGAAGAATTCGGGCCCGGACAAGCCGACCGTCTCAAGGCTCGGATACGAGACCGGCTTGGAGATATGGCGGTAAGGCTTGAGGAAGTAGAAGCGATCCCGCGAACTGCTCGAGGAAAGTTTAAAGCGGTCGTCTGTGATTTGCCCGCCGAGGTTCGCCGCGAGATCCAGTACGCAAGGACGGAAATGGTAGATTCGACAGCCAAATAATACGATGGAATATCCCTTAGTTTCGGTAATAATGCCGGTTCGAAATGAAGCGGAGCATATTGCTATCGGCCTTGGATCTATTGCAGATCAGACGTACCCGAGGGACAAAGTCGAGATCATCGTTGCTGATGGAATGTCAGATGATGGCACGAGGGAGGTTGTTCACAAAATGGCCCGGGAACTTTCACTCAATATCCATATACTCGACAATCCAAAACGAACCGCTCCGTCCGGATTAAATGTGGCACTGGACAGGGCGACGGGCGATATTATCATCCGTGTCGACGGGCACTGCGAACTCGCCTCCGACTATGTTGCAAACTGTGTAGCCCTGCTTGAAGCAAACAGGGCGGACGGCGTCGGAGGCCCGATCGAAACAGTCGGGAGCGGTACTGTGTCGGAGTCGATCGCGATCGCTATGGGTACCAAATTCGGTGTCGGTGGGGCGGCTTTTCGGACGGTGGACGATCGCGAGATGTACACAGACACCGTTGCGTTTCCCGGCTATAAGCGGGAAACGATCGAAAGAGTTGGCCGTTTCGACGAGGAGTTGGTTCGAAATCAGGATGACGAATACAACTACCGGATAAAAGAGTTAGGCGGAAGCATCTTGCTGTCGCCGTCCATTCGATCAAGATACTTTAGTAGGAACAGCGTTCATTTGCTCTCTCGCCAGTATTTTCAGTATGGATACTGGAAAGTTCGTGTCCTTCAACTTCATCCGGGGCAAATGAGTGCCAGACAGTTCGTTCCGTTCGTTTTTGTTTTCACGCTGCTTTCGCTAGGTTTGACGTCCCTGTTTTCCGGCATTGCCTTATACGGACTACTTGCCGTCGTACTTGTATACGGACTTCTGAATGCTATTGCGTCTATCGTTGCCGGCAAAGGGAAGATCAGGTGTATTCCGCTTATTGGCCTTAGTTTCTTAGCGTTGCACGTTTCATACGGCCTTGGCTCGATGGTTGGCCTGATCGCGTTCAGAAAGCGATGGCGGCGCTAGATCGCGGTCGGCGAGATGGGCTCTCCGATTCATGAGGCGAAATCTCTGTTGAGCTGAAACTCCCATCCGGGAGGATGAATGTGCCAATGAGGTCAGCATTACCGGTTGTCCGTATTGTCCTAACAGTGGATGGACAGTGGGGCTGTTTCGTATAGCCTTAAAAATTCATGAAACATGTTTCTTTGCCGTGAGCTTGTCACGTTGGCCCAGTTGATCTGATTCACAAGAACATTTGGTTTTGAAACTGTCAGATCCAGGCATTCTTCTTATGTACGACTGCAACGCAACCGCATCTTTTTACGATATGAACTTTCCACCGGTTGACGGCGCCCTTCCAAACCGCCGATTTATTGCAATTAAGGAGCATTTATTTTCCGAACTAAACGAGGAGGCCGTCATCCTGAGCCTTAAGAACGGAAAATACTATGGCCTAAATTCTGTAGGAGTCACGATCTGGAAGTCCCTCCAGACATCGGTTTCTATTGACGAGATCGAGACAGTGGTCATGAATGAGTATGACGTCGGTGAAGAGACCTGCCGGGTTGAAGTCTTGCGTTTTTTGGAAAAGATGCTTGGCGAGGAGTTGATCGAAGCGGCTGATGAGGAGAGTTCTTAGGTTTTTTCAGTTGAGCAGGCGCGCAAGATCTGTATTTGTTCGGTCATTGATATGGGTGATCCTATATCGAGTTGGTTTGTCGGTTTTGCCCTCCCGTTGGTGCAAGCAATGGACGCCAGGCCGGAAAGGTCCCGAAAGGGTAGCACAGGACCCGCAGATCGTGGTTGAGATCGTTCGGTCAGTCAAACTTGTGAGCCGCTATGTGCCCTACGCATCATGCCTGACGCAGTCACTCGCCGCCCTGAAGTTGTTGGAGGTTTACGGGCAGGCCGCCGATCTAAAGATCGGTGTGGCAAAGCAGAACGGAAGATTTGAGGCTCACGCCTGGCTCG
>JADYZI010000332.1 GCA_020853255.1 Acidobacteriota bacterium | reverse complement strand
TGCGTGCGATGCTCGGGGTTGCCTCTCCATTTATGGATGCGGTGACAACGGCATTGGGCTGTACGCTTCGCACGCCTTCAACAAATCCTTCGCTTCGCAGCAGGCAGGGCCGCAGCCACGGCAGCCCAACATCAAGGATCCGCAGAGGCGAACCATCGGCATTCCGGACGCTGTTCCCGACCCAAACGCCAAGATCGAAACCGGCATTGTAATCGCAGATCGCGACCATCGTTGCCATTCCTTCGACCGGATTAGCTTCGACGACAACGGGCACACCCGCCGCTTTTCCGATCGTGAGCACTTCTTCAAGCCCGGCCGTATTTGCCGGAGTCAGCACGAGCACATCGACGCGTCCGGCCAACTCGCGCGCCTGTTCGATCTGCTTTTCGACCGAAAGCTCGGCATCGAGTATTTCCACCTCGACGCCATACTGCGCCGCACGGCGTTTCATCACTTCGATCACTATCTGATACCAGATGTGGAAGCTATAGTTGGTCAAATAACCGATCCGCGTCGGCAGTTTTGACGCGTCGGCCAATGGAACCGCGGCCATGGCCGCATCCAGCCCCGGCGGCGGGTCGTAAGGCGTAACCGGTGCGTGTTCAGAACTTTCAGCTGCTGTACTCATAACTTTCTCCGATCTTTATCAACCACAGAGACACAGAGGCAAACAAGCAAATTTTTTCGATGATCTGTTTCCGTTCAATTTTCCTCTGTATCTCTCTGTGCCTTCCGTGCCTCTGTGGTAAAAATGTCAATCCGTTTTCGGAACTCCTCCGATCTGCGTCAGGAGGCCGCCGTCGGCGGTCCATACGGCCCCGGTCACAAAGGACGAGCTTTCGTGCGCAAGGAACGCAACGACCTCAGCGATCTCACGCGGCTGTGCGATACGGCCGAGCGGGTGCATCGCGCTGCATGCGTCGTAAACCGACTGCGGGTCCGGATCGAGCGAAGCGGCCCACTTCAGCATCGGTGTATCGACCGTTCCCGGGCACAGTGCATTTGCCCTAATCCCATCCTTTGCAAAATCCATGGCGATCGAACGCGTCAGGCCGATCAGCGCATGTTTGCTGACCGTGTAGGCCAGAACGTTCTGCTGACTGGCGAGGGCCTGCACTGACGACACATTTACTATCGTTCCGCCGCCCGATCGCTGGATGAACGGAATAACGGCCTTGGCAGCGTTCCATGCTCCTCTCAGATTCACATTCAGCACCTCGTCCCATTCGGCGTCGTCTGTCGTTAAAGCGGTGCCGTAACGTTGAATGCCGGCACTGACGACCAAAGAATCGACCGAGCCGAAGGCTGCCTGTGTCGCTTCAACGGCCGTCTTGACCTCGTCGAAGTTAGATACATCCAAAGCATGAACTAGGGCTTTCCCGCCATTACTCTCGATACGTACGCCAACCTCGCGGGCCGCACTCTCGTCGCGGTCAAGGATAGTCACCGTCGCCCCGCGCTCGGCCAAAAGCTCGCAAACCGCCCGCCCGATGCCGAGCGCGCCGCCTGTTACTACTACCGTTTTCCCATCAAATCTCATGCAGCTTCCATGACACCGTCGGTGCCTAACTCATCCCTTTGTTCTGCAATATTCTCCGCTTCCTCGGAGGGCGGTTCCGACGCCGGCGGGAGCGTCTTGTACCAGGTGAAATAAAGAATGATCACCGATAGAAGTGTGGCCCCGATCAATGAGAACGCCACTGTCAGCCGGTTCAGCACCAGATACAGCATCGAAACATACAGTGCCGTGATGCCGATCATGGCGATCAATGTGTTGAACGCCTCGATGGTAAAGGGCAGCTTTTTCCTGAATGTCGGCTCATCGGCGAGTACGGCCTCGCGCGCCGGCCGCCAAAATCCGGCGGGCTGGACCTTTTGATAAAAGACCTTTAGCGTGGTGATGTCGGTCGGCTCGGTCATCAGCGATACGATGATGGTGATAACTGTCGAAGCGATCGCGATAACCGGAAAGCCGATGTAGAGCGGCAGCGGATCGTCGAGGTACATCGTGTCCACAAGAACTTGTCCCAGCGACAATGCCATTCCGCCAAATACGCCGGCCGCGTAGCCTTGCCCGTTCAGCCGCCACCAGTACCAGCGAAGCACGTTCGGGGGCAGAATACCGGCGGCCAGCGTGCCGAAGATCCAGAGGAACGCCGTATTTATCGACGAACCGAAGATCGAGATGATCAAGCCGGTCAGTATAAGCAGGGCAGAGGACACGTAACTGACCCGCACAAGCGTCTTGTTGTCGGCATCCGGATTGATGTAACGCTGATAAATGTCTTTGACCAAATAGGCCGCGCCGCCGTTTACGGTCGAGCTGAAGGTTGCCAGAAATCCTGAAAGCAGCGCGGCGAGCATAAAACCCACAACGCCGACCGGCAGCATTGAACCTATGATCAGAGGCAGCGCCGTCTCGGGATCGGCGCGGAGTTGTGCGTCTAAAGCCGCATTCCCAATTCCAATGATCGCCATCACAGCGATCGCCATCGCGAACGGCCATCGAACGGTGTGGATCAATCCCCATAATGCGCCGAGTTTCGCCGCATCCCGCTCATCCTTCGCCGCCAGGAACCGCTGAAAATCGTAAAGCTGCTCGGGTCCGCTCAGACAAAGCAGCAGGCCTTTTGCGACCCAAACCGCGACCAGAGCACCAAACAGCGAATAGTCCGTACCGCCTGTGAGCAGCCCTTGAAACGCCTCAGGCCGCCACGAAGGCATTATGTCGCCCCAACTGGCTGGCACCTTGGCCGCGAATTGGGCGGCGTCAAAGTGCATGAACCCGATAACGGCAAACGCGATCGCACCGGCGCTCAACACGATCGTCTGCACTATCTCAACCCGCACAATTCCGTGAAAGCCGCCGATAACGACATAAATACCCGTGACACCGAGGATCAAAAACGCACAAACATTAGGCGAAAAAGGCAAAAAGATCGAACCGAACTTACCCATACCGATAGCGCCGTATCCGAGCAGGGCCGTGATGGTCAAGATCGCGAACAGTGTGTATGAGAATCTGGCAATGTCGCCTGCTTTACCTGTGCCGAATCGCGTCTTCATCCACTCGGCCCCGGTCATGGCGTCCGAACGGCGGATCCATTTGCCCATGTAAGCGAGGTAGAAAGCGGTGATCGGAAAGCCCCAAAGCATGTGTACCCACATACCTTTCAGGCCGAGGGCGATGAATGTCGAAACGATCCACATCGTTCCCGTGATGTCGAAATAACTCGATGAGCCGGACATCGCCAACGCCCACCACGGCAGCTGGCGGCCGCCAAGGAAGTAAGACGACATGCCTTTGGCCGCCTTTCGCTTCATCGCGAAACCGATGCTCATGATCGCCGCCAGATAAAGAACGACGATCACCATGTCGACAACGGATAGCTGCATAAGTGAGACCTTTGTTTTTAGTATTGCGTAAGGACTGTGAAGGAAAGCTCAGCCCAAATACGCCTTACGGTACGATTTATTGCATTTCCAGTGCTTTTTGGTCTAAACGAGATTCTCGCCAAACTTTGTTTTGGCTGTTGATTAAGTAGTAGTATCATCGACAGGGTCCTTTGTCAACCCTTTTTCGGAGGATCGCGGCAATTTACAGCGGGGAAAGACTAAACTGGTTAAAAGAAATGCTGAAGGGCAACAGGTATGGCGCCGAACAGGCTTGGCCGTTGAACGCTTCCGGGGCGAATGTCGATCCGGGCAACTTCGGGCACGATGTAGCGGCTCTTTACCTTTTCGGTGATGACCGGCCCGATCAGATTCC
>JADYZI010000331.1 GCA_020853255.1 Acidobacteriota bacterium | reverse complement strand
CGGATTGAAGAAATATCCGGTGAACATTCCAACTATCGGTATCTCGCCGGCGAATGAGTCCACCACCTTTACCCAACCGTTCTCTTCCTGGATATTGAACAAATGGTTAGACGAGCCGTCGAATATCTCGTAATTTGCCTTCCAGATGGACCGCATCCCTTTGCGGCGGATCGAACCAAGCCTTCGCCCCGAATTATCGGTGAAGCCATAGTTCGCTGAAAAGTCCAGTATCCGGTCTGATTTGATGTTAAAACGCAATTGCGTCTGGCTTTCGTCAGCAAATATGTTGATGTCTTCCTTTAGCTTGAACATCTTTTGCTTAACGTAACCGATGAGGTTTCCGTTTGCGTCGCGCACATATATCTGGCTGGCCAGGGCAAGCAGTTTGAAAGAAAGTTCGATGGGATAGTTCAATGTTTTGTCCTCGCTAATGGTGGTTTTAAGCGAACAAGATATTTTATCTCATATTGCTGCAGCATCAGGCAGTTTCTTCGGCGGCGTAGCGGCGCGGCACGCGTGCCGAGATCCCGGATGTGATCTCGTACGAAATAGTTCCGGCATCACGGGCAACATCCTCAGCAGTGATCGAATTCTCGCCATCCGAGCCGATAAGGGTCACTGCGTCGCCCAGCGAGACATCCGGGACCGCCGTAAGGTCGAGCGTGATCCAGTCCATTGATACCCGACCGACGATAGGGGCGACGGATCCATTAACAATTGCCCTCCCGTTTGCCGCGAGGCTCCGGCGGATTCCGTCCCCGTATCCGATCGGTGCCGTACCGATCAGGGATTCACGGGTAGCGACAAACGTTCTGCCATAGCCGATGCTGGTACCGCGTGCGACATGTTTTACTTGGGCAAGTTCGGTGCGCAGCGATAGAACGGGCCTGATCTCGGGTTTTTCGATCCCGGCGGGAAGGACATCACCGCTTAGTCCGTATAGGACGCCGCCCAGTCGGACCATGTCCGCTCTCGATGTCGGGTGGGCAATCGCTCCGGGCGAATTCGCCAGGTCGATAAACGCGGGCTGGAAGCCGCGATCGCGAAAAACCGCCGCAGCCTCGTCAAATTGGGCCGCCTGGCGAGCGGTGAATGAATTCTCGGTCAGATCGTCGGCGGCGGCAAAATGTGTCATCAGGGCCTCGACCTCAATGTTTTGCAGCTCGGCGAGGCGATCGGCAAATTCGGAGATGTTGCCGAAAGGCACACCGACCCGGCCCATGCCGGTATCGATCTTGATATGCACCGCAGCGGTCTCGCCTCGCTCAGCGGCAGCTCGATCTAGCCGTTTTGCTGCGTCGATGGTGAACACGGCAGGAGTGATACGTACGGCTAGTCCTGCATTCTCTTGTCCGGAATAGAACCCCCCGAGGCAAAGGATGCGCTTTCTAAGCCCAGCATCGCGAAGTTCAAGAGCTTCTTCGAGGGTTGCCGCGGCAAACCATTCCACACCTTCTTTCTCCAATCGCCGCGAGCACTCAACCGCTCCATGGCCATACGCATTTGCCTTGACCATTGCCATACAACGAATATTTTCGCCAATGAACTGGCGGACAGAACGCAGGTTGAACGCCAGGTTGTCGAGGTCGATCCTGGCAAATGTGGGCCTTGGCGGTATTTGTTCCGGCATTCTGGCAGGTGATAAGCAAAGGTTTTACTTTAACTGTCTGTCGGCCGACAGTTAAAGTAATTTCTAAAGTGGAATATTGCCGTGTTTTTTCTTTGGGTTAGTATCGACCTTATTTTTCAGAAGAGAAAGTGCGCGAATAAGCTTTGGCCGCGTCGATGCAGGCTCGATCACTTCATCAATGAAACCGCGTTCGGCCGCGATGTATGGATTTGCAAATTTTTCAGTGAAACCGTCCACCAGACGCTTGCGCGTTTCTTCGGGATTTGTCGTATCCGCCAGATCCTTGCGATACAGGAGTCCTACGGCGCCTTCTGCACCCATCACCGCGATCTCAGCCGTGGGGAAGGCAAAATTGATATCGGTACGAATGTGTTTTGACGCCATGACACAATATGCCCCGCCGTATGCTTTTCGTGTTATTACCGTTATCTTTGGCACGGTTGCCTCGGCAAACGCGAAAAGGAGCTTAGCCCCGTGTCTGATAATGCCGAAATGTTCCTGATTCACGCCCGGCAAAAAGCCGGGCACGTCCTCAAATGTGATGAGCGGAATATTGAAACAATCGCAAAATCGCACAAATCTTGCTGCTTTTACTGAGGCATCGATGTCTAACACACCCGCCAGGAACGCTGGCTGATTGGCAACGATCCCGACCGAATTTCCTCCAAGCCGCGCAAATCCGATCACGATATTTTGAGCATAATGCTCCTGGACCTCAAAGAAATAGCCGTCATCGACGACCGAATGGATAATGTCGCGAATATCGTACGGTTGGTTCGATGATTCCGGCACCATGGTATTCAGGGCCGGATCCATTCTGTCCGAAGGGTCGTTCGTCGCCGCGAATGGCGGGTCATCCACGTTGTTTGACGGAATGAACGAAAGCAGCTCGCGGGTAAGGCGAAGGGCATGCTCATCCGAGTCAGCGGCAAAATGGGCCACGCCGGATCGGGCGTTATGCGTCATGGCACCACCCAATTCTT
>JADYZI010000330.1 GCA_020853255.1 Acidobacteriota bacterium | reverse complement strand
CTGACGAGGAAGCAAAGGCGGCTGAGGCGAAGGCTAAAGCTGACGAGGAAGCAAAGGCGGCTGAGGCGAAAGCTAAAGCTGACGAGGAAGCAAAGGCGGCTGAGGCGAAAGCTAAAGCTGACGAGGAAGCAAAGGCGGCTGAGGCGAAAGCTAAAGCTGACAAAGCCCGGGTCGTTGAGCTGAAGGACAAGGACACGGGATTCTGGGACCCGGTGACGGGATTTCAGGTCGTGAGAGATCAGCAGGTGAAACTCGGCTCGAAGGTGGGCGATGCGACACAGGTTGCGTTGGAGTCGGGCCGGCTGCTGATCGTGGGCAAATAAGAAGATGGACCAACTTATTTCCGCAGCCGAGTTTCGGGAACGGTTCGATATCAGCGATGACATCGACGAGAAACGGATCACGCCCGCTATTGGGGCGGCGAGCCGGCGGCTGCGGAAATGGGTTGGTGACACGGCGTATGCGAACGCATTGACCGAAGATCCGACCTACGACGAGATGCAGGCGGACCTAAAATCGGCGGAAGCACATTTGACATATCATTTTGCGATTCGCGGGATGAATTTTCCGCTCACGTCAAAGGGCATCGTGGCGACGAGTATGACGAGCGAGGGTCGCGAAATGCGGAAGTATCTGACGCCGGCCGAGACGGATGCGGTGGCGGTGCAGATGCTGGAGATGGCCCGCGAGATAGCGGAGCCGTATTTGATAAGCGACGGGACGCCGGACGGCGGCTTTTTGCTGGTCGAGGAAGACCCGCTGGCGGCGGAAGCTGCGACGAGGATGTATGGCGGAGATCGTTGTTGACGTAAAAGCCCTGGATGATATTGCCCGTGATTTGACGCGGGCGAACCGGGCATTGCTCGGGCGGCTGGCCGAACGCGGCTATCAGCTGCTTCGCGACGAGGTGCCGGTGGAGACCGGCAATTTGAAACAGGGCGTGGCCGCACCGGATGTGAACTACGAGCGGCTGGAAGCGACGCTGACAGTATCGGCACGATCGGCCCGGGTTGGCGGCGGCCAGGGCGTGATCATGGGTGCCGACGGGAAGGAACGGAAACACGTGTCGCTTTCGCCCCGGCCGGCGTTCAATTACGCGGAAAGGGTGGCGAGAGGCCGGGCGGCGATACGGCCGAAAACGGCGAAGGTGCTGTTGATACCAGTACCGACGGCACCGGCGGGCGAAAGTTATCTATTGGCGGGCGGACAGATATTTGTATTCCGGCGATCGGCAAAGGCAACGCGGCCGAACCCGTTTGATGAACGCGCGGCAAAGAGATTGGAAGGCGAAGCACAATCGATCGGCGATGCGGTGCTGAAGAAGCTGTTTAATTAGTCCACCCAAGAAACCCACCCGCTGACGCGAGGTGGTACTGACAGGAAGAAATGGCGGTGATGGAAAGCGGAAATGTAGATCTTACGCTGCGGCGGGGCGAGACGCGGGATTACGTGTTCTACTTCGGGCCGCGCGACATGACGCTGCCGCGTTTTGACCTGACCGGTAAAGCGATCGAGATGAGGATCACACCGAAAGGCGGTTCGGAGATCGTCTATTCGGCCGTGAATCCAGGATGTTATCTATCAAACGCCGCGGCGGGCGAGATAACGATAAATCCGAGCGGAGCGATGAAAGCGGCATACACGTTCCAGAACGCACCCTATTACGTGACGCTGGACGGCAAGAGGCTATTTCACGGGTCGATAACGGTCCAATCGTTAAATGAGTGACGAAGCAATCATCCATGAACGCGAGATCGTGCAGATCGTCACGATCGGGATCCAAGGGCCGGCCGGAGCACCGGGCACACCGGGCAACGGCGTCCAGGTCATCGGCGAAGTGCCGACGGGTGCGATCAACGGAAGCAATGCGATATTTACGACCGCCTTTCCGTTCGTACCGGAGTCGGTCGGTTTGACGGTGAACGGGTTGAGGCAGAAGAAGGTGGATGATTTTAACACGAGCGGCAACCAGACGCTGACACTTGCGGTCTCGCCGGAGACGGGGACGAACATGCTGGTTGATTATTTGAGGGCATAAATCTATGGCAGCGACACAAATAGTTGAACGACAGATAGCCGACGGTGCGGTGACGAACGCGAAGGTCGCGGCGGGTGCGGCGATAGCATCGACGAAGCTGGCGGACGGAGCGAATTTTGTAAAACGCGACGGCTCGGTGGCGTTTACGGGCGACCAGTCGCACGGCGGTAACAAGATCACGAGCTTGGGTACGCCGACGTCGGGTACGGACGCGGCGACAAAAGGATATGTGGATACGGCGATCGGGAATCTGAACTCGATCTTTGACGGAAAAGGATCTGTCCGGGCCGCATCGACTGCGAATGTGACGGTGTCAAATCCCGGAACGGCGGTGTTTGACGGCGTGACACTGTCGAACGGCGACCGGCTGTTGCTGAAGAACCAGTCGGCACAGGCCGAGAACGGTATTTATATCTTCAACGGATCGGGTTCGGCATTGACCAGAGCGGCGGACTTTGACGCATGGGCGGAGATACCGGGTGCGGTCGTTCCGGTCGAGGAAGGCACGACGAACGCGGACACGCTGTGGCTGTGTACGTCCAATTCGGGCGGAACGCTGGGCACGACGGCGGTGACGTGGTTTCAGATACCGACGACCGCGAGCGGTTTGACCAACTCGAACTTCGTGGACAAGGAAGTGCCGTCCGGGTCTATCAACGGCTCGAACACGGCGTTTTCGCTGGCAAATACGCCGGTGTCCGGCTCCGAGCACCTGTATCTGAACGGTGTACTGCAGGAGAGCGGGGCCGGGAACGATTATACGATTTCGGGAGCTTCGATAACGATGCTGACGGCGCCGTTGACGGGTGAGAAGCTGCGGGCTAGTTACAGGAAGTAAATGGGAGCAACGGTACTTTCGCAAAAACAAGTGTCGCCGGGAGTGGTAACGCTGACGGACGGGGCGAACATCGCAACTAATTGCGCTCTCGGCCGCCGATTTCAGGTGACGCTTGGCGGCAACCGGACGCTGAATAACCCAACGAATATGCAGGACGGCGTTCAGTATGTATGGGAGTTTGTGCAGGACGCGACGGGTTCGCGGACGATCACGCTCGGGTCAAAATTTGCGTTCGGAACGGACATAACCGGACTGACGCTGACGACCACGGCCTCGAAGCGTGATTTTATGACGGGGATTTACGATTCGGTTAGCGACAAGATATTCGTTGTCGGAGTGAGCAAAGGCTATTGATGGAGCGGTATCGGGTGAGCTTAGGCAATGTCGGGCTGGTGGTGATGCTGATCGTTTTCTGCCTGGTGCTTTATTGGGTAACGGGTTTCGCGGGATGAGGGCAAGAAAAGACCCGCGAAAGATGGTGGGGCGGGCGGCAATACTTGGGGGGACTTTGTAAGGCTAGGCCGCCTCACCAAAAAAAATTGCATGGCGATAGCATTCGACAGCAGCACGCAGGACGCGACAAGCGGTAATAGCCCGTGGAATGTATCGCACACGATAGCGAGTGGTTCTGACCGCCTGCTGATCGCCTGTGTGTCGAGCGGCTATGGAATGTCGTCGGTCGATCATGGCATGTACAGCATGACGCTTGTCCAGCGGCAGACATACTCGGCCCCGGCATATTTCATCAACTGGGTGGTTGAAATATGGTCGTTGATCGCTCCGGCAACGGGGACGAATAATCTAACGTTCACGCCGAATTCGGGCCCATCGTCAGCGATCAGTGTCGGTATCAGTTCGTGGACAGGTGTCCACCAGTCAACGCCTACGGGAACGCCGAGCCAGACTGCCCAAACTAATCAGTCGAACGCGTCTATCAGCACATCGGCGGCGTCGGCAACCGGTGATGTGGTGATCGACGCGACAGCTGTTTATAACCGCACGTTAACCGCGGGCGGCGGGCAGACGGCACTAGCATCGGTATTAAATTATCCCGGTCTATTCCATAGCTCTAAAGCCGGGGCCGCGTCGTCCACAACGATGTCCGAATCATGGAGCGGCGGGCAGCTATCGTCGCAGATCGCCGTGGCGTTAAAGCCGGTTTCGCCGCCGCCGCCGGTGAAGCGGGACGGAATGTTTTTTGGTGCGATCTAAATAGATGAAGCCTGTCGAGACGCATTTGTATGATTACTTGAAGGAGGTGTTTGATGCCTCGGCTTCGGTGAATGTGCTGTCGCAGCTGGAACTGCATGACACGGTGCATCAGAAGATCGGGAAGGCGGCTGGGGTGAGGATCTCGGAAGCGGTTGGGACACTTGCGGCGGGGCCAGGCGGCGGGCTGAAGGAAATGGATGTGGACATTATCCTGGTCTGCTTTGCACGGGTCGAGGGAAAGGACAAGCGGCAGCGGCAGGATGCGTTGGGGAAGGTGTTTGAGATTGAGAGCGAGATCACCAAGCTTTTTATAAACGACCCGACGATGGGCTCGCGGGTGTGCGATGTGCTGGTGCGGCGAAGCTCACGCGGATATGACGTTTTGGACGGCGAGCCGTACGCGGTGGCAAACGTGCCGCTGCTGGTGAACCCGAGCGGTTATACGGAATAGGAGAACTTTTGATCATGTCAGAAACGATTCGGATAAAGGCCGTGAAGGGTGCACCGGAGTACGTCGGGCACGGCAATTTTGGAGCGGAAAACAAGGGCGGATATTTTGAGACGGACAACCGGCGGTTTGCGGACCACCTGATAGCGTCGGGCTTTGGAGAAGAAACCACCCCGTCAGCCGAAGCGGCTGCCACCCCTCCTAAGACAGGAGGGGAGCCGGAAGAGACCACCCCGTCAGCCGAAGCGGCTGCCACCCTTCCTAATACAGGAGGGGAGCCGGAAAAGAAAAAAGGAGGAAATGAATAAATGGCTGATACACCAGTGTCGCGGGGCTACGCATACGGCCTGCAGACGGATTATGTGACGCAGAAAACGATCGCGGCCGGCGCGTTGAGGCGGATCATTACGACGGACGAGAACACGATCGATTATGAACCGCAGACGAACAACGACGAGAGTTGGTCGCACGGGCAGAATCAGGAGACGGAACAGTGGCTGGAGCGGCACGACACGAGTGTGCAGCACACGATGCCGGCGTTTGTGACAGAGATTGGGCGTCCGCTGTACCTGAACCTGGGCAACTACACCGTTGCCACACCGGGCGGCGGAACGACATCGAAAGAGCATAAATTCAAACCGCAGAACCCACAGACCTCGCGGCAGGGCAAGGCGGTGACGTATGCCGAAACGCTGGGGCCGGGCTGGAACATGCTGATGCCGCGGTGCGTGGCGAACGGATGCTCACTGTACGGCGAAGAGAGCGGCGTGCTGATGATGGACTTCGGCCTGCAGGGTGCGGGTGCATTGAACCCGGCATCGCCCGTGACGTGGGCACCGGCAGCGACGCCGACGGTTGCCGAGTTTACGACCAGGCAGAAGTTCTTTAACACGCAGATCGCCCTTGTGACGACGCCATCGGGCGTTTCGGCGATAACGTACGGCTGCCGGTACCGGAAGTTTAGGTTCAACTATCAGCAGTCACTGCTGCTGGACGCCGGGTTCAAGCCGGGCTGTGCGGAATATTTGACGCCGGGCGACCCGACAAGCGGACAGATCAGATCAGCGTGCGAGTTCGATAAACAGCGGCTTGATTTTACGCTTGGCGTGGACATGGCCGCGGGCACACCGGAGCTGACCTATGTGCAGCAGCAGAAGCCGATCGACATTCTGCTGACGGCGACGGGAGCTTTGATAGAGGGTTCGATCTACGAAAAACTGAGCGTGCTGGTGCCGGTCGCGAAATACCGGACGACTAAGCCGACCTTGCGGAACGGGATCTATTCAATGGACATCAATGGTGCGGCGTTGTTCGATTACGCGACCTCGAAACTTTTTGAGGTGCAGCTGATCAACACGATCGCGAGTTATGCGACGGGATGGTAGTGGAGAGAACCACCCCGTCAGCCGAAGCGGCTGCCACCCCTCCTTTGGAAGGAGGGGAGCATGAAGAAGGAACCACCCCGTCAGCCGAAGCGGCTGCCACCCCTCCTTGGTAAGGAGGGGAGCTAGAGAGAAAGAAAACGAGAGGAGAACAGCCCGAAATGACAGATACAGCCTTGACAGTAAATGTACCGGCGGTGCCCGCGCAGGCGGAGCCGCCGGTCGTTCTATTTGACGCGGAGGCCCGGAACCGCATGCCGTTCGAGGTCCGCGAAGGAACGAGGACCTATGAGACGGCGCATATTTTCAACCCGCTGAGCGATGAGCGGTATATGCAGTGGCTGCGTGCGTTCAAGATGCGTGGGAACGAAGACGCCCTGGACGAGCAGAGCCGCGAGGCAACGTGCGCGTTGTGGGACGAGCTGATCCATGAGGTCGAGAATATAGCGGTGTCGGAAGGGCTGGATTTTCGCGAGGTGATCCCTGACCCGGAAAAGCTGGAAGCGATATCGGCATTTGTGGCCGTTGCGATCGCGGCGGACATTGAACGGGTGACGGGCAGCCGCTGTTTTACACCGGATGCGACGCAGACGGTGACGACGGAAGCCTGGGTGAACGGCGAAATCGCGACGCAGTCGCATGTGCTGAAAAGGGTTTCGGTGGAATGGCAGAAGAAATATTCACGCATCGCCGCCAAGCGTTTCAAGCAGGAGCGGATAGGCGGGCTGAGGCGGCAGCCGCAACTGGAATATGTGCCGCAGGACCATAAATTCGGCGAGATGTACGACGAAATGGTTGTCTCGAACACGGGATTTGCCGGACGCGTGCCGCTGCGGTTCAAGACGGTCGTGATCGAGCACCTGTTCGGGGAGCGGCTATCGCAAAAAAAGTCGGATTGATCGCGGACGCCGTTCAGTACCGCGTGTTTCAGCGGTTTGGCGAAACGTGGGAGCAGGACGCGACCAAATGCCCGGGTGAGGCACACTGTGACGACTGGGCCCAGCCGTGGGAGCCGAACCAGCCGACGGCGGCAGACGAGCTGCACGCGGCCAAGGAAGAGGCGATATGCCGCGGGTGCCCGAAATTTGAAAGCAAGGGAATGACCGCCGGGAGCGTGCCGACCGAGGAGGCCGAGGACGCGGTGGACACGATAGAGAACATGGCCGATTGGGCCGACGCGGGCTTTGAAACGGACTGGTCCTGCTATTCGTTCGAAACGATGCAGCTGTACCAGATATGGCGGCAGACCGAGGCCGTTCTGCGGGAAAACCGGGCCCGGAGAATGGACGCACTGGTGAAGGGGTTTTTGAAATGAGAGGTTACGGAATACCGCCGATCGCGGATGAGGAAGAAAGAACGCCGGGTGCGACGCTGGACGTGGATGAGATCCGCCGACGGATAGAGGAAGGCGAGATAAAGAAGGAGCAGTTTACCAGTGTGGAACTGGAACGGCTGGGTTATAGAAAAACCGGCCCGATAAGATCGAGCCGGTAAGGGTTCTTTGACAATTTGACACTATCAATCCAGGTCCTTTTGTTTCTCGATGTCGGCCAGCAATTGCATTGTCAGCCGTTCGAGTGCCGGGCTTGAACCGATGATCGTCTGGACCTGTGCCCAGACATCATCGAGCCATTCCCGTCCAGTCTCGTTCATATCGTCACGGTTCCGAGTCAGCAAATTGAGCCGTGGCCAACTCAAATTTGAGTTCGCCGATGCATTTTGCGATCGCCCGCAAAACGTTCTGATGCTTAACGCCGAAACGGTCGGCGATGTCGAGAGACGAGGCGTAGGGAACGCCGTTAACGACCTTAAGGGTGGGTAGATTGATGGTTTTCATTTGATTTCTCCTCCTTTGGTTGAAATTGGGGCCAATAGGCTGGCATTTTCGCCGTCTGTGAAGGTAGTGACCTTTTTGAGGCGGTCGATGGCGGTGTCGAAGCTGGCGAAAATGCCCTCGCTGATAAGGGACCCGAGTTCGCCGACGTTTCGCAGGGCCATGTTGACCAGATCTTCGTCGGTCTGGTCGAAGTGGATGTCGATGGTCTTTGAGCTTATCCCACTGGCTCTTCCAATTAAGGCCCATGCCTTCGACGATTGGGCGCATAGCGACATATATAATGTCGTCGTGATCTTTGATTGTAACGAGTGATTGTCCGGCAAAGCGGACGCGGGCGAGCTTTTGTGTCATTAGACACCTCCTAGTTGATTTTGTTAAGACATTTGTTCGCCGGGAGCTTAACATGGCCACTAGGAGCCACTGGCTGTATTCCCCTTGCGGGTATTTTATTAAGCCAACACCCGACGAAATCGGTTTGCTTTGCTCGGAGAATACCAGCCCATGGTATTTGTCCTTTAAAAAGCAAAAAACGCTTTCGGGGCGTTGACCGCCTAGTGATTCAATGGCTGCGATGTGTTAAGCACCGCGAACGAGAGGAAGTATAGCAGAGATTTTGATGGTGTCAAAAGGTTTTATTGAAGGTCGATCGTCCAGGTGTCGTTGTACCCATCGGTGGCGATGATCTTTGTGAAACCAAGATCGTATAAGGCCGACTTCAAATCATCGTCGTTGGCCAGCTGGTAAACGGCGGGCCGGGACATGAGGATGTACTTGATATGCAGTTGATCCTGTTCCTTGCCGCGGAGACTTAAGTAAAAATCGTGACCCTGTTCAAGCATTCCACTTTCGAGCTGCCGGATGAACGCTTTGCGGCGTTCGATCTTATCCGCGGGCGACAGCGTTCGCAATGGGACAGGGGTTGCGGATGTGGCGGCCGCATTGCTAATTGGTTTGACAGGGCTTGACCGGAGCGATTCAAAGACGCTAAGGGCGGCGATCAACGTAATGATCGTCCACAGCAGGGCAAGTTTTAATGGGCGTGTCATACGCTGCTAAATATAACACAAATGGCGGAACGCATAGTCACAATCAAAATAAAGGTCGATGACAAGGACGTTGATAAGACCATCGCGTCGATCAAACGGCTGGAAAAAGCGTCCGGCAACCTTGGCGGCAAGCAGGCTGGGGCGGAGCTGAAGCAATTGGCCGCAGGGGCGACCGAAGCGGGCAGCGGTTTAACCGGCCTGACAGCGGCGGCCGGGCCGGTCGGTGCCGCGTTGGCAGCGGCTGCCGCGGCCCTCACGATTGCCGCTGACGCTGCCGTTAAGGTCGGCATGGAGGTGACGCGGATCGCGAAGGAATTCGCAGACTATACGAAGGAAGTGGATAACGCCTCGCAACGGACAGGGATCGGGGTCGAGGCGATGTCCGCGTTGAAGGTGCAGATCGAACGCACCGGCGGTTCGTTCACCGATGTCCAGCAGATCATAAAGGAATTCACAAAGAAGATAGTTGACGCGGCGGACGGGTCGAAAAAAGCGGCCGCGGACCTGACGAGCCTGGGCATCAAGCCGAAAGAGGCGATCGCGAATCTGGACGAATCTTTCCGACAGGCGTTGAAAACAATACATGATCTGCCGCCGGGCGTGGAAAAGAGCCGGGCCGCAATAAAGTTGTTTGGTGATGAAGGCTTCAAACTGATCCCATTTATCGAGAGCTTTAATGGGAATTTGGACGAAGCCATCGAACACGCAAAGAAGTTCGGCCTCACACTCTCGAACGACGATGTTCTGGCGGCGAGGGAGTTCACCAAGGCGTCCAAGGACATTCAAGACCAGGTACAGGGCGTCACCAACACCCTTGGGCGTGAGTTGTTGCCCGTGGTCAACGACGTATTCTCGGACTTCAATGCGTGGCTTGGACGAAACGGGGCCGAGGTCCGCGCGTGGGCCCAAACCGTTGCGGGCTCGCTCCAGTTCGTGGTCAACGTTCTGAGACAAACACTATCGCAAATGAAGGCTGCCCTTGACCTCGGCGGCGTTCTGGTGCAGCTTGCCGGCGGCAATACAACAGGGATCGCAGGCTTTATGGCGCGGAACAGTGATGCCGTCAATGGTTTCGGAGGCATTTGGTCGTCGGCACGGGCACGAATGGGCGGAAGTGTCGGCATTCCCGGTGGGTTTGGTCCGGCAGACAATCCACCCGGACGCGGTGGACGCGGTGGGCGCGGTAGTGGTGGCGGCGGCGGTGCGGCGAAGTTGACGCCGATACAGGAGATGGAGAAGCGGCTGCGGGAGGGGCAGGCGGCGTTTGATCTGTTGTCGGGGTCGGCCTATGCACAGCAACTGACGGTGGAGACTGCGAAGATAAACG
>JADYZI010000329.1 GCA_020853255.1 Acidobacteriota bacterium | reverse complement strand
TCGCTTTCGCGACGCTGGGGCAACAAGAGGAGGCGCTCTTGGCAATTGAACGGGCGCGTGACCTCGACCCGCTAAATCTTGTTATCAACACTGATGTCGGAGTGCTGCTCGCAAACGCAGGCAGGTATGACGAGGCCTTGCGGCAATGGGACCGGACGCTTGAGCTCGATCCCGCTTTTGAAATGGTCTTTGTACATCGGTTCATCGCCTATGCGCTCCTTGATAACGAAACGGCCTCGATCGAATCGTATTTGAAACTGCAGGAATTGCAAGGCAGATCGGCGGGCGAGATCGCAGCCACGCGCGCGACTGCGTCAAACGAGGGACTGAAAGGGATCTACCGGAAGGAACTTGCGGACTATCGCGCCCAAGCGAAACGCGGCGAGACCGTTCCGTTCGTAAACATTGCAATATTTCATGTCCTGCTCGGAGAAAATGACGAAGCGTTCGAATATCTCGAAAAGGGACTCGCCCGCCGCGATGCGGAAATGGTCCTCATTAAATCCGACAGGCGATTTATCCCGCTTCACTCTGACCCGCGGTACAACGATATTCTCGAACGAATGGGCCTGCCGCGGTGAAACGGGGCTTTTGATCCAATGAGTGCGAAACGCCAGGTGAAGCGTTCATCGTTGATGCCGAGTTTGTTTAGACGCACTCACGGCATCTGAGAAAAATCGCAGGACGCGGCTGTTGTAGTCGCTGTAAAAACTATGGTTCGCGTAAGCGGCACCGAGGACCGTGCTGATACCGTTCATGTATAACTGGTATTGTGAAGGAATTACAGATTGCCAATTTGACTCTCTCGGATTTTGGATCAGAAAATCGCGGCTGTCTAGAAAGCCATTGGCCTTGAGAGCGTTATAGATCGCATGCGAATCATCAACGGTCAGATTCGCTATTCGCCAAAACCTTTCAGGATAGACCGGCGATGACGGGTGCAGGTTGTAGCTTGCCATTATGCCGCGGCCTTGCAGATTCAGGACCTGGTTGTAGGCGTTTTGATTTCCCGCATCGCCAACCATCGCCTGGTCGTCGTTCGCAGCCAGGCAAAAGATCGTTGGAACCGTCGTTTGAGGCATGATCAAATTGGCGCCGTAGGCGATATAGATCGCATCTGCCCGGAAATTAAGGTAATACACAACAAGTGACGAGAATATGCCGCCGCGAGAAGTGCCCTGAGCAACAAGCGACGTGTTCGCCGATAACAATCCACGCTGCTGCAAATTCGCGATGATCGCCTGGATGTTGCTGATATCCGTGTTGTTCGGCGGCGGGGCGAGGCTCCATTCGCCGTTTACCCGGTCAACACTGTCCAATGCGATAATGCCGTATCCGGCGGCGACGGCATCGTTCGAGAAAAGTCGGCTTTCTACACTGGATAAAGTTGATTGGGCACTGCCGCCCGTGCCGTGAAGCCGAAAAATGACGGCGACCGGGTTTTGCGGAATGTAATAAAGCACATCCACGCCGCTGATCGTCTCTTCGGTCAGGCTCCAACTCGGGGCCGCTTTATAGGTGGCCGTCAGATCAATGTTCTTGCTGAGCGGATTTACGGGCGTCGATGCCGAATAAGCGTCTTCGACAAGGGCCGTGTTGCCCACCCACCGGTCAAAGACCATATTCGGCGCGTTCGGGTTCGCCCAGACAAAAGCCTTCCGGTCCCGTGCCTTGCCGATGTTCTTGCTCCCGTTAGTAACGGTCAACTTGGTTTGAGCTGAAACAGCGACAGGAATAAGGATCAGGATAAGACAGGTTAGACAAAACAGCGATCTCATTCGGCGGCAACCTACTTGCGTCATCTGCTTTAGACGCACAGAGCTACCGAAAAGTCCATTTGAGGGTACATTCGATACGACTCTTCACCGAAAAATACGTTGTCTAAATGCCGGCCAACGACACGGTGATTCGGTGTCCGCTTTTCAGTTGAACCCGGTCTCATTTTTCCTGTGATTCGCTCTTTGTTTCGTGTTGTTTCGTGGTGACGAAGCAGAAACCCGGACCACAAAACACGCAAAACAAAGAACGAAACACACGAAAAAAAAGGCGGACTCCGTGGCCGCCTTGCTTCCTGACAATATTGACTTACAAAATGATCCTGGTACACCCTGCAGGACTCAAACCTGCGACCTTCTGATCCGAAGTCAGACGCTCTATTCAACTGAGCTAAGGGTGCTCGAAATGAGAGTTTAGTGTTCTGTGGGCGTGATTGCAAATATCAATCGACACCGAGGCCTTTTGTCGGGGCGACGAGCGGCATTCCCTGAAGTTCGGAACGCACGTATCGGACGACCTCGCGTATCTCGGCCTCGCTCAATTTATCTTTGAACGCGGGCATGCCGTCATCTTCGACGCCGTTGTAAATGTAGCGATAGAGCTTGTCGTCCGGCAACTTGCGGAGCTTGTCCGATGTAAGGTCGTCCGGCTCGATCTTTTTGCCCTCGATCTCCATTGGGCCGCCCTTTCCGCTTTCTTTGTGGCAATCGGAGCAGTTGTCGAGAAAAAGCTGCCTGCCAGCGGCCATCACGTCGGCGGTAGGAGCGGCTGTCGGCGATGCGGTGACGCGATCTGAGTTCGTCGAATTTTGGTTCGTGGTTTGCGAACCGGAACACCCCGCAAGAGCAAATACCGCCGCGGTTGCCATTACAAATATCCTCGTTTTCATAAGTTATGACGCGAAGCGATCCAGATTCAAATGCAAATCAGGTTGAGTGTACCCCACACTGAAATGAACGGCAAAAATAAACCACGAGTCAACTGCTAAATTGTAGATACGATGGGCCGCAGGAGAGTTGCCACACGGGGGCAATTTGGTTATCGTTCCTTAATGCATATCCAACCCCGAAAGCTCTGTTTCCTCGCCGTGATCTGGGTGGCGTCGGCCACAACGTTTGCACAGCCGTCGCAGAAGACAATAAATGTCTCAGGCCTTTCCGAGCCGGTCACTGTGCGGCGAGATGCCCGCGACATTCCATATATTGAAGCGCGGAATGAACCCGACCTATACTTTGTGCAGGGCTACGTCACCGCGTCGGACAGGTTGTGGCAGATGGACCTGATGCGGCGGCGGGCACGCGGCGAGACGGCCGAGATATTCGGTTCGCCGGCGCTTGAGGATGACAAGCTTTGGCGGCGATATGGATTTGCACGGGTAGCCGAAGAGAATCTTAAATATCTTTCGCCCGAACTGCGGCGGGTGCTTGAAAGCTATGCCGCCGGCGTCAATGCCTATATTGCCACGCTAACTCCCGAGACGCTGCCGACCGAATTCCGAATTCTTCAATACAAGCCGTCGCCGTGGCAGCCGTCTGACACGATAGTTATCGGCAAGATCCTCGCGGACGCGCTCAGCTCTACGTGGCGCTTTGATCTTCAGCGTGCTGCTGCCGCGTCGCTCCCGGCGGATAAGGTCAAAGACCTGACGAATCAGGTCACGCCGTATGACGTTATCCTGTTCGGTTCCGATCAAATGCAGAAGCCCGCGCGTGAGCAAGGGCGGAACGGAATGCCGGGCAACACGCCCTCGCGCACTCGCGGGATTCCGCAAGATTCGCTGCTTGCTGCTGCCGACCGTGTAGAGAATATCCGCAGCCGCTCGCTGGCGGAGATCGGGCTATATGCTGAAGATCTGGCGGCAAGCAACAACTGGGTCATTGCGGGCAAGCTGACGGCGGACGGCAAGCCGCTGCTTGCAAACGATCCGCATCTTGCGGCGACCGCGCCCGGCATTTGGTATATGTCGCAGCTGACCGCGCCGACGATGCGTGTTGCGGGGGTGACGATTCCCGGTGTTCCCGGCGTAGTGCTGGGCCACAACGAATATTTCGCGTGGGGAGCGACCAACGTTGGGCCGGATGTACAGGATGTTTTTGTCGAAACGTTTGACGGACAGGGCACCGCCGCTTCACCGCTGCGTTACAAAACTCCGTCCGGTTGGGCACCCGCCACGGTTCGTACCGAACAGATAAAGGTCCGGAAAGGCCTTGTGAAAACGGATACCGATACCGTTTCCTTCGAGGTTGTTGAAACGCGCCACGGCCCTATTATTCTTGACGACGGCGGAAAGAGGTACGCTCTGAAATGGACGGCATTTGATCCGCAAAACAGCGAGTTTGAAGCATTCGTCAATCTGAACCGCGGCAAGAATTGGGATGACTTCAAGCGCGCCTTGATGACGTATGGCGGCGCGACGCAGAATTTTGTATATGCCGACACGAGCGGAAATATCGGCTGGTACGCCGCGGGCCGAATCCCTATCCGCAAAACGCTAAGCGGTGAATTACCTTACGACGGTTCGAGCGACGATGGCGAGTGGACCGGGTATATTCCGTTCGATGAACTGCCGAACTTGTACAACCCTGCGACCGGCCTGATCGTCACCGCCAATCAGCGTATTGTAGGTACATCGTACAAATATCCGCAGATCTCGCGCGACGCAGCGACGCCGTGGCGCGCACGCCGCATCTTTGACCGGCTTTCGGGGCGGACAAAGCTGACGATGGACGATGTGCGGGATGTGCAGTACGACATCTTTAATCTGCCGTTCTCAATGCTGGCAAAAGAGATAGTCAGGTCAAGCGCGGTCTCGCCTGAAACCATCGCCGCGTTGAAGGATTGGGACGGTATGATGCGTGCCGATGCAAAACCGCCGGTCCTGGTCAACGAGATCAGAAACTGCATTGCCAACCGGATCGCCGAAGCGAACAAGCCTGTACCCGCCGCCGCTGTTCGTGAGCGGATCTTGTTCTGGGCCGTTGGAAAGGAAGGCTCGAAATGGCTGCCGCCTGATTTTAAGACGTGGAACGAACTGATCGGCGCGTGCGATAAGGCCGGGCGGGCGGACATAGCAAAACGGCTCGGGGCGGACGAATCAAACTGGCGTTGGGAGAATGTTTACCGCACACGGTTCTATCACCCGCTGTCGGCGGCACCGCTGATCGGCGGACAATTCCTGGTTGAGCCAAAGGGCGTGAATGGGTCCGGGCAAACACCGGATGTTGGGATGTTCGTTTCAATGCGGCACATCGCAAGCCCCGGAAATTGGGACGCGACAAGGTTCGTGATCCCGCTCGGCCAAAGCGGCGACAACCGATCGCCGCATTTCCGCGATCAATTCGAGTTGTGGAATTCGAGAACCCCGGCCGTTTTTCCATTCTCGAGATCGGCCGTCGAGGCCGCCGCGAAGGGCAAGACAACGTTTAACCCGCGTTAGGAGGAACCCCGCAAAATAGGGTCCACATCATTGCGGAAGCCCGCACACAGTAAGGGCGATACCTCCAGCGTTGCGTGTATTGCCCTTACTGCGTACGGGCTGCCGCATTTGATCGAATTCACGGAAATCGCTTTCTGATCTTCACGGCGCGTTCGATCAGGTCAACGTTCTCCAGAATCTTCAGTCGCAGGTCGTTGTCGAGGTTTGGGTTGTCGGCGAGGAATTTGTTTACGGTCGCCAATGCCTCCTCGCTACGCTGGCCGCCGATGAAGGCACCGAGCCAGCCGTTTATAAAAAATATCTTACGGCTGCGTTTGTGGTTTGGCAGCTCCTGGAGTGCTTTCTGCAAATACGGCAGCGTCAGCTCGCTTTGTCGGATCGAATTCCACGGCCCCATCGCGGCTTCGACCCAGCTTTCGCTGATCTGTTTGTTGTCGATGAAATCGTTCCAGTATTTCGCCTTGTTCTCGACTGTTCCGATGCCTGCCTTTGCGGCGTATGCGTAACGCTTCGCATCGTCGCTCGTCTCTGTCTTTTCAAGTTCCGCCAGCAGTTTTGGCGCATCGGGGTCGCCGAGGATCAGCAGCCGCGTGACAATGTCGAATTTGTCCTTGGTCTTTAACGGAATGTTCGGCACCGAGGCAGAAACACGACCGGTAGGGAGTGTGCCCTTCTGGTCTTTATTGAGTGGCGCACCATCGCTACCGCTCAGGTTTCCGCCTGTCGTCAACAGAGTCTTTAACAGTCTTCGAGCGTTCTCGCTCGCTGCGATATTCAGGAATGCCCGATAAAATGTGATCCGCTGACCAAGCGTCGGAGCGTTTTGCATCTGTTCGATGAGCATATCCTCTACGCGGGTGCGCAAGTCATCCGATGCCGAAGCCCGCACGCTAGTAAGGGCGATATTGGGCGTCGAGATATAATAGTTCATCGCCGTCCCGACGCGGGTGAGCAGCAATGCTACGGTAGATTCGTCATCCAATGCGGAAGCCCGCGCGTCAGCAAGGGCGAGATCGAGTGTTTCGCCCTTACTTCGTGCGGGCTTCTGCAAGTTTGGAGTCCCGGCTATAGGCGGCTGCCGGCTAAAGCCGGGACTCCAAACTTTAACCACCAGCTCCACGAACACCCGCGGGTCCAATTCGCCCTCGCGGACGCTGTCCCACAGCGCTCCCCACATCATCGCCCGCAGGAACGGATCTTTCTCGTTCTGGATGTTCTTGAGAACATAATCGCGGCTTTTCTCGTCGAGAAGAAAAATGCCGTAGCCGTAGTCGCCGTAGTTCGCAAAGATAAAGTCCGAGCGAAACGTTCTGCAGTGGTCACAAACCATTGTTGCGCCTTCGAACTCGCCCTGCCGTCTGAGACTAAACGCAAGCGTCGAGTCGTATTCTTCGGCAATACGGTCCGCATGTGTCCTAGTTAGTAGTTTGGTGCGCATGGGCCAAATGAGCTTCGTACTTTTCGGAGGCTCCTGAACGATCCCGTAGCTGAAGCCATTTTTCGAGTTTTTCACGTCTGACAGATTTGCGTAGAACATGGGCACTCCGGGCGTCTTGACCCAACGTTGCGCCCATTCCTTGAGATCCTGTTGACTCGCCCTTTCAAGCTCGCCAACCAAGCCTTCCCAACCCGCATTCCCAAACTCATGCTTCTTCAAAAACGCCCGCACGGCGGTTTGGAATTTGTCTTCGGCGAGATAAAACTCTGCTTGGCGCAGAAACGCCGGGGCTTTGTTGTAAACAATGTTGCCGTATGCCGATTTTGCGGCGGAAAGGTTTTTGATCTCCTGATAGATCGGCGTTGTGCCTTTTGTAGAATCGGTTGCGTAGGCGCCCTGTTTGACGCGTTCGTAAAAGACCTTCCAGGCGTTCATTTCGGGCATTATCTTTTCGAGTGCCTTGTATGCCATAAAGGTCGCAAAACCTTCTTTGAGCCAAAGGTCGTCGAACCAACGCATCGTCACCGTGTCGCCAAACCACTGATGCGCCGTTTCATGAAAGATCAACGTCGCCCGCGAGATGTAATCGTTCTTCGTGGGTTCCTGCGGAAAGATGATTGACGATTCCCTGAGGAAAGTAGCCCCCGCATGCTCCATTCCGCCGAACGGAAACTCCGGTATCAAAACCAGATCGTACTTCGGGAATGGGAATTTGTAATCGAAATATTGCTCGAAATACTTGACCGCCTCGCGATTGAGCCGAAAGACCTCGGCGGCATGAGGCTTGAACTTCGCGGCCTGTGATTTGCGGACGTAGATCGAGCCGTCATCGCCAGAGGCGGAAACACGACCGGTAGGGAGTGTGCCCGGCTGCGAGCTGCCTTTGTGCTTAGCGGCACCCCCGCTACCGCTCAGGTTTCCGCCTTGGTCTGCGAACGCCTCGAATGGCCCGGCCGCGAATGCGAATACGTAGGTGCTGATCGGTTTGGTTTCTTTAAATGACGCATATTTTACCCATTGTTCGTCTGGAAAATGCTCAAGACACCTCTCAGCTTCACGAATCCGATCCTTCGTAGCTCCTTTTTTAACCAAATTAGAGATTTCTCTCTTCCTAAAAAGATCGGCCTCATTAGGGTAAGTCTCATTAGCACCTTCACAATCAATTCTAGAGTTCGATACCACGCTCCATCGGCTAGGGCTGTCGACTGCGAGGCTAAACCGCGCCTTCAGATCCGGCTGATCGAACACCGGAAACGCGGTGCTGGCGTCCGACGGGACGAAGAGCGAGTAGATGTACTCCGCGCCGTCCTCCTTGTCCACATACCGCGTGACCGCCGAGCCGCTTGTCAGTATCGGCGAGGTAAAATCGAGCTTGATCACATTCTCGCCCGCGACCACGCCGTCGCTGAAGATCAGGTGTTCGTTCTGCTCGACATAGGTAAGCGACGCGATCTGGTTCCCCTCCTTACGAAGGAGGGGTGTCGCCGCTTCGGCGACGGGGTGGTTCTGGGCTGCGGCCGCCTGGCCGTTCACGGAAACATTCGAGATGGTCGACGTCTCCTCATAGCCTTTGAGCTTCCGCCAGTCGAGGATGATTTGGGGCACACTCCCTACCGGTCGTGTTTCTGCCCCGCTGCCGAGTGTCTGGCCGCCCGCTGACGCAGGCGGTTCTGACAGCTTGAGAGTCTGGCCGCCCGCTGACGCAGGCGGTCCTGACAGCTTGACTCGTATCTCGATCGTTCCTTTTAGCACCGGCGACATTTTTTCTAGCGTCAGGTTGAGTTTGTATCGTGCGTCCGAATAATGTGCGGCCCGCCATTTTGCCAGTTCGAGCGAAACGCCCGGTTCGATCGGCGGGGTTTGAGCAAAGGAGAAGATCGGCATAGCGAGGATGATCGCAAAAAGAATTCTTTTCATGTGAGAAGGTTTCAGTAAGGGCATGCGTTAATAAGTTGTTCTATCAGGTCATATTGTTGCACGGCCCGGTGTGAAAGTTTGCCTGAGGAAGATTTGATTTCGGGCATTTGTTCGGCCTTTGTTTCGCGCGTTTCGTGGCTAATAGTCAGGCTTCGTCACCACGAAACGCCCGGAACAAGAACGAAACTCACGAAAACGGGGAACTGCTCGACATTCAAGGATTTTTAAGTCGCGTCCTCGCCACATTTTTAGTTCCGGGCCGCGAGAAAATCGGTCAGGATGATCGCTGCCGCCTCGCTGTCAACCAGGCTTTTTGTGTTCCGCGGATCGATGCCGCGGTCCCACAGGCGGCCGCGTGCTTCGTAAGATGTAACGCGTTCGTCCTGGAGAAAGACGGGAATATCGACAGAAAGGGATAGGTTCCGGGCGATACGGCGCGCATCGGCCGACATCTCACTTTCGGTTCCGTCGGTGTTAAGCGGCAAACCAATAACGAGAGCGACGGCATCGAACTGACCAAGAATGTCTTTGACATCCAGAAGGGTCTTTTTCCAGCTTCGCCGCCGTATGGTTTTGACAGGCGTTGCAATGGATTGCGTCTCATCGGAAATTGCGACGCCAATGTGTTTCGTGCCCGGGTCAAGGGCGACGATCCGGCCGCCGCGCGGAACCTCGGCCGGTTCTGCAATATGTTCGGGATTAATTGTTTCCTTATCCTGCACGTAAATTATATAATCGCTTGTTTGCATCGACTTCGGCAAACCATTTGGCGGGCGGAAACGTAATACAGAAGTCGGTCTTTATTATACGAGGTAATCTATGTCATTTCGCGGAAAGCTCTCGATCCTGATGATCTCGGCAGCCGTTGGCCTATATGCCGTGATCGGCGGCATTCTCAGCCCGTGGACGCGTGCCCAGCAGCCGATAAACGATGCCGGCGCGCAGGTCAGGATATTTGAATCGGTCCTCCAGCACATCCAGAACGATTATGTTGACGAGCCAAATCTTGAAAAGGTGCGGTTCGGAGCCTTGCGCGGGCTTGTCGGCGGGCTTGATCCTTATTCGTCGTATCTGACGCCGCAGCAGGTAACCGATTATAACGCGGCCAAGAACACGAAAAAGACAGGCATCGGGGCCGAGTTTTCGCAAGTCTCGCTATATCTGTATGTGGTTTCGGTGATGAAGGATTCTGACGCAGACCGGGCCGGGTTAAAAGCGGGCGATGTGATCGAGTATATTGAGAACAAGGCGACGCGCGACATATCGCTCTATGACGCAAAGCAGATGATATACGGCCAGCCGGGAACCGCCGTCAACTTGCGCGTGCTGCGTTCAGGCGCAAAGCCGATGACCCTGAAAGTGACGCGGGGCGATTACAAAATACCTAATCCTGAATCTCGTGTCGAGGCCGGAAAAGTAGGTGTTATAAAGGTTTACAGTCTCGAATCAGGTCAGGCGAACCAGATCAAAACTCAGGTCGAGAATCTGAAAAAGCAGGGCGTGCAAAAGATCGTTCTTGATCTTCGAGGTGTGGCGACGGGCACCATCGATGAGGCGGTGAACACAGCTAACCTGTTTATAAACAGCGGCGATCTGGCGAAGATCATCGGCAAGGACAACCAGGTCACGAAGACATTTGCCGCTGATCCGGCGAAAGCGGCCTTTGACGGCAAACTTGCGGTCGTGATCGATCTTGGCACGGCTGGGCCGGGCGAAGTCGTTGCCGCGGCGGTCCTCGACCGCAAACGCGGTGAGGTCGTAGGTGAACGCAGCTTTGGTTCGGGTACCGAGCAGCAGCTTTTCACTCTTCGCGCCGGCGACGGCCTGCTGCTGACCACCGCAAAATGGGCGTCGCCGAGCGGGGTGCCTTTTCTTGGCGAAGACAGAAATACGACCGGCGTAAAGCCAACGGTCGAGGTAAAGCGTCCTGATACCCCGGAACCGGTCGAGGTCGAAGATATGATCGGTGATCAGGAAGACCAGAAACAGAATCCGCAGCCGACACCAACGCCGCAGGCCGAGGTGAAGAAGACGGTTGAGGACATTCAGATGAAAAAGGCCATCGAGATACTGCAGGACAAGGTCGAAGCCGCCAAGGCCGCCGGTGCAAAATGAGCTAGTGGCCTGTAAGAGATAGTTCGCAAGTGGGTTTCTTGGCGATCTCTTCAGCCCTTTGCGGCTTTGTGTTAATGGATTTTTAACACACAGGGCGCGAAGGTGAAGACCCAAAGTGCACAAAAGTACTTACTAAATGGCCGGCGCCAGGAATGGATGCCGGCCATTTAAGTATTGCGGCACGTCAAAAGCCTGTTAGAATCGTATGTGAATCTTACGGGCCGATCGGTCTTATCACGATGCGGATAACCTATGCCAGAGCTTTTCTTCTAGGAGCGGTCTTTACCCTCGGTATGGCGGCGCTCGTCCACCCGCAGTCGAATAGTCAGGATTTTCCTACGGCGATCACCTCAAACGAGATATCCGGCACTATAAATGCCCGTGACCTCGGAGACTCACGGCTGACCACTTATTACTACGCCCTCGGCGCCGAGCAAGGCGATCTTTTCATAAATCTGGTGACCCGAAATTTTACCGGCGACATCGATGTCTTTACCGCAAGCGGATTGCGTCCGGTAACGAAGATCGTGGTTTACGCAGACTATGGTGAGGCGGAAACCGGCCGAGCGGTCTATCTTCGCAAACCGGAGCGGCTGCTTCTTCGGGTACAGGGCAGGACGCCGAATGACGATCCGGCAACATTTCGGCTGAAATTTGCCGGCAGCTTTGCCGCTCTGCGCGTTGATGATGTCCCCAACGCTCCCGAGATGCCAAAGGTTGCCGGCGTTGAGCGCGGCGGAATAAGAGTAACTTCGGCCGGAACCATCATCCCTACACGGCGGCCCGAACCTGAGGTAACGGTTGCAAAGTCGGATGCCAAAACCGAAGATCAGCCGGAGAATAAACCTCAAAGAACGACGGAGCAACAGGACAAACCGGTTGATGCTGAAATAGCGGAGAGAAAGCCGGAAGTTGTAGTATCCGATCCGATCAAAGCCACAGAAAAACCAAAGACGACGACCGCAGGACGCACTGCATCTGCCGCCAGCCGCCAGTCAAAGCGGATGGGGCCGCCAAGGAAGGATGCGGAGAAACCGGACGACAAGACGGTAGCGGAAAAAGCCGAACCTAACGCGAAAACTGAAAAGGCACCGCCCAAGGTAGCGGTCGTGGAAAAACAGAAGCGAGATCGATCACCGGGTTTTCGTACGCTGACTGACAAGGACGATCTGCCGAAGACATCTGTTGAAGCAAAGCGCGATCCTTTGGAATCGATCAACCTGGTCATTCGATTCAAAGACGGAAGCTCGCTGGAGAAGAAAATGAATGAGGTATTCAAATTCAGCGTAGATAAAGGTGTGCTGACCGTAATCCTAAAAGATGGTTCGATATCGCGTTACTCGATCGTCGATGTTGCTCGGTTGACGATCGAGTAACGCTCGAAGGGTTTAGGCATAGCTGTGAAGCCCCGGCAGAAGATAGCTGACGCCCAAATACGTAAAGATCACGAGCAGGAAGCCAACGAGCGCAAAATAGGCTGAGCTTCTGCCCGACCAGCCGCGAGAAATTCGAGTGTGAAGAAACGCCGCGTAGGTGAGCCACGCAACCAGTGCCCCTGTCTCCTTTGAATCGAAACCCCACGGCCTGCCCCATGATTCGTTGGCCCAGATCGCACCGGTGATCAACAGCATGGCGAGGCCCGCAAACGCAAGGCATGCCGTCTTGTACATCAGCCCGTCAAGTGTATCCAAACTCGGCAGTCGCTCACGCAGTTTTTCTGTCCTGAAGGAAAATAGCAGTACAAAGAAGGTCCCCGCAAGGCCGGTCAACAGGCCGGCCAGCTCGACCGGATTGGTCCCGAGGCTAAGATACATCTTGTCCCCGTTTGTCTGAAAATAATTGCGGCCTGCCTGTTCGAGTTGAGGCTGGGTCAAAGCAGCGAACTCCTTTGCTGACATCTGCTGCCGTTCCGCGACCGCACGGCCCGCAATAGCGTACTGGACGGGTTCAGCGACGAGTTGGGCCTGCAGCCTTGCCTGAACATCAGACGTACCTTTGATCCCTGAGACCAAAAGCACAATAGCGATGATCTGTGCGACCAGGGATAATTTTAACAACAGATGGCCCACCGTCCGGGCTGTTCCATTCTCTTGATACAGATATAGGAGAAAGGCGACGATCACGCCCAGCAACAGTAACGCCGCGACGAGCAGAGCGGGCCCGACGTAAGGAATGTCAAGGCGGAACGGGGCCGAGAAAGCCTTTCCACCAGTCGGATTCTGCAGAAAGATGCCGGCCCGGTACACAAAGTCCGTCAGAACCGAGAATTTGCTGACAGTTGCGATAACTGCCAGGGCGAAAATACTCGACCACACCGCCATCGCCTCGACTTTGGCCTTATCTTTCAGCAGATAGATAACGGCGACCGCAAAACAGACGAGCGCGACGCCGTAACTGAGTGACGCTACACCGACGTGAATCGGCCGCCAGTACGAATCAAGGACCGGCGGCAGATCAACGAACTCGCCGCCGATGAAGCGGGCAAGGGTCAAAATTATCGCCGCAAGCGGCAGCGTGAAGGCGGTCAATATCTGGACATTTCGCCGCCGTGCCAAAAGCAATGTTGCAATGCCGGCACCAAACGCGAATGCGAGGCTCAGGTCGTAAAGGTTCGCGAACGGTATGTAGCGAAAGATCCACGGGCTTTCCAGGTTTCCGACGGCCCGCATCTTTAGGATCTCGTGATCGTACGCTGCCACCCATCTGACAAGCCAACTTGAAAGGTTGAAGAAAACCCCGAGCGTCGCCGCCCAGAGGCCGAGTTTCCTTGCCATCTCCGACGGTGCATAGAGATTTGTCAGTTGAAACAGGGCGGCAAAGATATAGGCCGCGAGAGCGATCATCATCAGCGCTCCGTCACTGATAAACCCGTCGCCGATCTGGAGCCGCAGGCCCAACATGGCCAGGGCCCCGCCGATGGCAAGTGTAGCGGGAAGGTACGACATCCAGGCCGGGCTTGTTTTGGATTCGAATATGTCGTTGGCGGTTAGTACTTGTGACATAGAATTCTCCGTATCTGATCAGTTTTCTTGAGGATCGGCCGCATTCAATTTGGTTCGCACATCGATGATGAGTTTCTCGAACCTCGTCTCAAAACCCGCGGGATTGCGGTTGGTGTTGCCGCCGAGAACAACATCGGTACCGCCATTCGCCGACGGCCGGATCAAGGCCCATACACGCCGATGCGAAAGGAAAAAGACAAAGATGAGTGCCGCGATCAGACCGAATCCGCCGAAATACCAGGCAATAAATGCTCCGCTGTACGGGTCGTATTTGATCGAAAGGACATGGGCCAACGGTGATTTCTCAAATTCGGACAGACGCCATTTGTAGCCAAGCTTTGGGGCACCGACCGGGATGTTGTCTCCCATCGCGGTACCAAACGCAAAGACCCGTGTCCGTTGGCCCCCAGGCGGCGTAACGTTCAAGACGGCTACTGGATTGTTATATTCGCCCGACCGTGTGTCCGGTTTGCCTTCGGCGTTGAACGAGAAATCCGGCAGGAATTCATCGTATTCGACCAGCGTTCCGTCAGCCAGCGTGGCGGAACCGAGACGCGGAATATCAAGCATCGTCGGCTCGCCGCCACTCTGCGGTGTGAGCTGAAGCTTGATCGTTCGCGCGTTGCCGACCGGAATGGTCTGGGCCTGGAAAAAGCGATAGCCGCGATAGGAGAACGGCCGGTTCAGGCTGATGTCGGCAACTGTCGTTCCATATTCAGGATCGTCTATCCTAAGCTGCGTGCGCCAATCGAGCGTGTTCGTCACATCGATCGCGCCGCCCGGATCGATCAGCGATTGCTGAATGTCCGTACACGTCATCGTGAAGGGAAGCTGGACGTCGAACTTCTCCTTCTTATCCAGGTCATAGATGATCTTTTGGATCTTGTCCGTCCCGTTGCCCGGCACCATCTGCACGTCCGCATCAAAGCCGGTTTGCAGCGCAACAAAATGTCCCAGAAACAGCGTCAGAAGCGCAACGTGAACGATATACGCTCCGAGGCGGTTCATTCGACCCCGCTCGGCAAATACGAAAAAGTCGGTCGAGCGGATCGTTCGGTCAAAGTTCTTTTTGCCGTTCTCATCCACCTCATAAGAAATGACTTCTTTCTGTGAAACGGTCGGCTTAAGCCGGTTTGACGCAAATGCATTCCGAACTGATGCGATCACGTCGTCCGTATTCGAGGTTGCGGTGTGCAATTCCTGATGATATTTCTGCTCGAGCAGAAAATCCTTGGTCGCCGTGGTTTTCGGGGATCTGATGTAGCTCCAGGCACTCGGGAACCGGTCGATCGATGCGAGTACAATATTCAGCGAGAGGACAAGCAGGAGAAAGTTGAAATACCAACTGTGGTAAATATCGAACAGGCCAAGGGCCCCGTAAATGATCTTTTCGGCCGGCGTGCGCGAGGCATAGTATGCATCGAACCCGTCGACGTTCTGCTGTATGATCAGCATTCCGATCATTGAAAGGCCAACGAGCACGCACAGCAGGACAACGCCGAACCGGACCGAGCTCAGAAAATTGAGTATCCGGTCGATTATTGGGGTGGCGGCCTTGGCTGCTCCGCCGACTTTAATTGATCTTTCTGCGGCAGACATGAATTAATTATAGATAAGGATAGCCCAGCGAAAGTAGTTTGTCATCCTGCGCCAAATTAGAATCGCTTTCGCCGTGCAAAAGCGTTCCGCCTTTTGGAAAGGTTGGAAATCTGAGCTAAAAAGACTATCCTTATCGAACAGTTCCAATATTTCACCTCTTTATGAACGTGACCGCGGCCGAACTTCAGGAGAATCAAGCGACAGGATTTCGCGAACGCCTGGCTGCTTTTGGCGAGCTGACGAAACCGCGAATCGCCGCCATGCTCGTAATTACGGCTGCCGCAGGGTTCTACCTTGGCACGGAAGGAAGTTTTAACTTCGTCCTGTTTGTCAACGCCATGGTCGGGATCGGGCTGCTCGCGTTTGGCGTTGCCACCCTGAATCAGTACATCGAACGCCGCACCGACGTTTTGATGGATAGGACGGCAAAGCGGCCGCTGCCGACGAATCGCGTCTCTCCGAATGAAGCATTGATCTTCGGAATTATCCAGTGCGTCGCCTCTGAAGCGTATCTCTATTTTCTCGTTAACCCATTGACCGCGGCGATGGGCCTAACGGTTATCGTCGGCTATGTTCTGGTATACACACCGCTGAAGACCCGAACCTCTGCTTCGACGGCGATCGGTGCTTTTCCGGGGGCAATGCCGCCATTGATGGGTTGGACGGCTGCGGCCGATCACGTAAGCCTCGGGGCCTGGGCAATGTTCGCAATGCTGTTTCTGTGGCAGTTTCCGCACTTTCTTGCGATCGCGTGGATGTACCGGGAGCAGTATGCAAAGGCGGGGATAAAGATGCTGCCGGTTGTAGAGCCAAGCGGACGGCTAACGGCGCGGCAGATAGTGCTATTTACCGTGATGCTTGTCCCGGTCAGCCTCGCTCCGTTCTTTCTCGACTTTGCCGGGCCTATATTTTTGGTTGGGGCAACGGCCCTGGGCCTCTGGTTCCTTTTTGAAAGCATCTTAATGGCAAGAGTGAAAACAACCGAACGGGCCCGCCGACTGCTGATGGTGTCGGTCCTTTATCTGCCGTTGGTACTTGCCCTTGCTGTTATCGACCATCGTTAGTCTTATGGAACTGGGTACCACCCAAACCATCTCTGAGGTCCGAGGATCCGATATTCGTTCGCGGGTGGCTGCAGGCGTCGGCGGTTTGGCCGGTAGCGGAAGCGGTGGCGGGCCGCTTGGAAATAATGGCGGCGACTGGCTGGACCCGTCGTTGCTTGAACCGCAAGATCCATCAGATGGTGACAAGTCGAAATACATTGCCTGGTTCCTGATGATGGCCGTTGGGATGACGTTTGCCGGCCTGGTCGGCGCGTATCTGATGATCTCGACAAACCGGGATGTTGAGTGGAAACCATTCGACCTTCCGTTTCAGATCTGGATCAGCACGGCGATCATACTGGCGAGCAGCGCCACATATTCTCTAGCCAAGCGAGGCGTTGATCAAGGCTCATTCCTTGATGCCAGAAAATGGTTGGTGGTCACGACCGTGCTTGGAGCCTTGTTCATCTCATCGCAGCTTGTGCTTTGGCTGGAACTTGTAAATCGCGGCTATTATTTGAGCGGAAACCCTTATGGAGGTTTCTTTTATATACTCACGGCCGCCCATGCCGTCCACGTTGCCGGTGGTGTCGTGGCGCTTGGGTCAATAGTTCTGAACTCATGGTACCCGGCGCGAAATGACGCCGAATGGACCAGACGGCGACAATTGGCACGATCGGTCGGTTGGTACTGGCATTTTATGGGCGCCCTTTGGGTCGTACTTTTTCTCATGCTCGGCTTTTGGAAATAAGCCGACCTGTTCGATGGAATTCCTCCAGATCTTTCCGCATGTCAACGCCGCCCTTAATACATCAAGCGGCATATTTCTGATTCTTGGGCTCTGTTTTATTTTGGCAAAGAAGGTACACGCTCATCGGGCATGTATGTTAGGCGCAAGCTCATTTTCGGTGCTCTTTTTGGTATGCTACATTACATACCATACGCTTAGGACTTCCGTGTACGGCCTCGGCCCGACAAAGTTTACGGGCGAAGGCCTTGCTCGGCCGATCTATTTCACGATCCTTACTTCGCACACGATACTTGCGGCCCTGGTAGGTCCGTTCATTATGGCAACGCTTTGGCGGGCCTTGAAAGGCCGGTTTGACGCTCACAGACGGCTCGCCCGGCTGGTTTATCCGGTCTGGCTGTACGTTTCTGTGACGGGTGTTGCGGTATATGTGATGCTCTATCATCTTTATCCGGCAAGGTAGTCCGCCGAGCGCGGATCGATTTGGGGTCAGCCGCGTAAGTGCGTGTATAGGCAATGTTTATCGGCATTTTCAGTCTATTCCCGGTTAAGCTGACAAAAGGGTATCAATATCCGACAGTCCTGTATTCGCAAGATCGTGGCGGCCGTCCGCCGTGAGGAGCTATGCCGACGCGCATCGATCCGATGATCGGCCGCGTGTTGCGGCAACGGTACACATTCCCGTATATAGAATAAGTTTTTTGAACTTTTTTTCGATTTTCGGGCTGTTTTGCAGTTTTTTGTTGAAACCTTTTTGGGGCCTGTGGTATCTTATGAGTGTTGAAAAGTTGATCACCGAAGCCGTGTCGATCTCCGAAAACGGCGCGGGGGAACCAATTCGCGGATGTGCATCGTTGGATGCGGTTCGCGGGGGGCGAAGCGGCAAACGCCGCGGGGATAATCTTTCGTTCCTAGCCCGGCAGCTAACCTCGTAGGTGTGGCAAAGAAGTTACTGCAGCCAGTCGTCAGATCAAAAGTCGCGATTCTTGTGTGTGTGCTTCGCGCTCTCTGCTTT
>JADYZI010000328.1 GCA_020853255.1 Acidobacteriota bacterium | reverse complement strand
CGTTCGCCAAGATCGCCCAGCGACCTTGTGCTTTCAGGCTGTTGACCGTTATCCTGTTGCCGAAACGCCATTTTCTAATTCAAACCGAGGTGAATGTGAAGCAGAATTTTATCAGAACTTTCCTTGCGGCGATAACTGTGTCGCTCGCTTCCGTGTTGGGTGTCATTGGCCAGAATGCCGACGGGCCCATCAAGCCGCCGGCCGCTCTGCGGGTCGAACAGGCGGATCGAATGCCTGTTTCGTCCTATGATCCGAACGCCTTGCCGGCTCCGTTCGCGACCGAAAGCGCAAGGCGGCCATCGCGCATCGTACCAATGCCCGCCGACGGGAAGCTGATCGTGCCCAAAGGATTTCAGGTGAATGTATTTGCCGAGGGCGGCTTCCGTGAACCGCGGTGGATGGCGTTGGCGCCGAACGGAGACGTTTTTCTTGCCGATTCGCGGGCAAATACGGTTTATGTTCTTCGGGATAAGAACAAGGACGGAGTTGCGGAAGAACGGTTCGTTTTTTCGAATAAGCTCTCGCAGCCTTTCGGGATGGCGTTCAATCAGGGTTGGTTCTATGTTGCGAACACCGATTCGATCGTCCGGTTCAGCTACAAACCCGGCCAGACGGAAGCCGCGGGCGACCCGGAAAAGCTGGTCGAACTTACGCCCGGCGGATATAACCAGCACTGGACACGCAATCTGCTTTTTTCACCTGACGGGAAGAAACTTTTTGTTTCGATCGGGTCGGCGACCAACGTCAGCGTTGAGGCAGACGCAAAACGCGCGGCGATATCGGTTTACGATCCGGACGGTAAGAACCATCGAATTTTTGCAAGCGGGCTTCGAAACCCGATCGGCCTGGCCTGGAATCCTAAAACGGGCGAGCTTTGGACCGCTGTGAATGAGCGTGACGGCATCGGTGATGATCTGGTGCCGGATTACGCAACGTCGGTAAAGGACGGCGGATTTTATGGATGGCCGTACAGCTATATCGGCCGGAACGAAGACCCGCGGCGAAAGGGCGAAAATCCTGAACTTGTCAAAAAGGCCATCGTGCCAGACGTGCTTTTTCAATCGCATGTAGCGGCACTTGGGATCCAGTTCTATTCGGGAAAGATGTTCCCAAAGGAATATCAGGGCGATGCCTTTGTCGCATTTCACGGTTCGTGGAACCGGCAAAAACTATCGGGCTACAAGATCGTTCGGATAAAATTCAATAACGGCAAGCTGGCGGGGAACCGGTACGAAGATTTTGTCTCCGGCTGGCTGCCGGATGAAAATTCGAACGAGGTATGGGGCAGGCCTGTAGGGCTGCTTGTCGCGGCTGACGGATCATTGCTCATCACCGATGACGGCGGCGACAAGATCTGGCGCGTGAGTTGGGTACAGAAGCCCGCGCGATAGTAAGGTCGCCATTGCAGAAGCCCGCACGTAGTAAGGTCGCCATTGCAGAAGCCCGCACGTAGTAAGGGCGATATGCGAATGCCCGCATATCGCCCTTACGTCGTGCGGGCCTCCGCATGTTCCTAATTTGCGGTTACGGTCTGCTCTGCTTGTCCTTCGCGGACGAATGTCAGCCAGGGAGCGTCGTTCGGCGCGGGGCGTTCGGCACGGATGATCTTGAAGAACTCGTCCTGCAGGCGTTTGGTCACCTCGCCGCGTTTGCCGGAACCGATCGTTATTTTATCGACCGAGCGGATCGGGCTGATCTCGGCGGCCGTTCCGGTAAAGAAAAGCTCATCGGCCAGATAAAGAGCGGCACGCTGAATGATCGCTTCCTGGACCTCGATGCCCAGTTCGCGGGCGATCTGGATCACAGAATCCCGCGTAATGCCGGGCAGGATGGCGGCGCCAAGCGGCGGGGTGATAAGCCGGCCGTTGTTGACGACAAAAAGATTCTCGCCTGATCCTTCGGAAACATAGCCGCGGTCGTCAAGGGCAATTCCTTCGACATAGCCGCCGAGTTTTGCTTCCATTTTGATCAACTGCGAATTCATATAATTCGCACCCGCTTTGGCCATGGCGGGCAGGGCATTTGTGTTAAATCGGTTCCAGCTTGACACGCATACGTCGATGCCGTTCTCGATCGCTTCGTCGCCAAGATACTTGCCCCATTCCCAGGCGGCGATATAGCATTCGACGGGATTATTCAGCGGATAAACGCCAAATGCCGGATTGTCTTCATCGAGGCCGCGCAAGACGACGGGGCGAAGATAGCATTCATCCAAACCGCTTGACGCGATAAGTTCAACGGCCGCGCGGCAAAAGGCGTCGCGGTCAAACTCTGTGTCCATCCGATAGATCTTTGCCGAATTGACCAGCCGCTGCATATGCTCGGTCAGGCGAAACACCGCCGGGCCTTTTTCAGTGTTATAACAGCGGATACCCTCGAACACGCTTGTGCCGTAGTTGACTACGTGCGACATAACATGGATGCGAGCGTCGTTCCAATCGATCATCTCGCCGTTTCGCCAGACTTTTGGTGATATTTTCATAGGTATTTATCGATCGTCTATGAGAACAGAACGGTCTTAATTATAATAATTTAGAATCTACAATATGCAGAAGCCCTCGTGTCAGCAAGGGCTTAACGGTCAGCGTCGCGAGCGTCTCGGATGAAATGCCCTTACTACGTGCGGGCTTCTGCAATTATGCCCTTACTACGTGCGGGCTTCTGCAATTATGCCCTTACTACGTGCGGGCTTCTGCAATTAGCGCGCGGGCCTCTGCATTCCGTTGGTCGCAATGCCATCAACCGATCGCTCTGTAAAAAAGGCGGGCATTCAACCCGCCTTTTCAACTTGAATCAATAGTCTATCACAAAATAAAAACGCGCGGCGAGGTGTCGTCAAGACGCGACTTCCACTCGACACCGTCCGCATTCACGATAACAACGATCGGCTGGTCACCCGCCGTGTTAAGGCCGGGAGGAAGCTGAAAATCGACGGTATAAACGCCGGGTGCTTCGAGAATTCCACCCGTGAGTATGTTGGTACCAGATATCGTGACTGACCCGATCCGGATACTTATCAGTGCCGAACTGATCCGTCCATTCACGCCCGTCAAGCGCAGGCGCAGTTTGCTTGGAACGCGCACTCCTCCTTTGATCTTGATCGTGGTCACGGTAAACGGCTCGGTTGTGTGGACGCGGTTGGTCACATTTCTCAGATCAGCACGGCCGCCGGGGCCGTTCACCGGCGGGTTTGTAAATATATCCGGCCGGGCCGTGACCAACTTCATCTCACCGCGAAATTCCTGTCCGTTGTTGTACACCACGTATGGATACGTCACGCCCGCCGCAGTCCCGGCCAAAAAGGGCGGCAGAACGAATACGATCTGGCCAGAACTGACCGACTGCAGGCCGCAGGCCGCTCCATTGACGGACATCGATACGCCGCTTAGTTCGATCGGCAGCGTAAAGCTGCGAGACAGCGACCCGGCCGCCGTCCGGGGTGTTACCGCCGGGCTGTTCGGAATATTGCTGTAATTGAGGACGGCAAGCATACCTGACGACAATCCAAATACCTCGGCCGGAGTTACCGGCGTAGGTGTCGGAACGGGCGTCGGCGTTGGTGAAGGCGAACCGCCAGGCGTCGGGGTCGGCGACGGTGTAGGTGTTGGGGTCGGCGTCGGAGTGGGTGATGGTGTCGGTGTTGGGCTCGGTGTCGGAGTAGGTGACGGTGTTGTAAACACGACCGGCAGCCTTGACGGCCCGGTTGCCCATGTTCTGTCGCCTCCGGTTGCCGCGTCAGTAACAACCGGTTTTAGCAGGTAATACGTCTCCGAGCTAAGGTCCGGATTTCCCGTGCCAAGCTCGGCGAGCGCAAGATTGAATGCCGACCGCGACAGCGAATTGCTTGGCAAAGGCTGCGTCGAGGCCAGGAAGAACGATGACAATGGAAATGTCGTCAAACGTTCGAATGTCCCAGCGGCAGGTGCGACGGTCAGATCGTACGAGTAGATCTGCGTCATACGGCCGTCGAAAGGATTCAAGCCGT
>JADYZI010000327.1 GCA_020853255.1 Acidobacteriota bacterium | reverse complement strand
TTGCCAAAGCTGTAGAACGCATAGCTGTTCAAAGCAACATGCACAACAAATCCGTGCAGAAAAGCGCCGGTCAGGATCCGCCAGTATTCGCCGTCAAAAAACGCCGGCTTGACGAAACCCGCCCGCAAGCTTGATACGATCAGCTCATGAAAAAGCAGCCCCGTAAGCGAATCAGGCCGCGGCCGATCGACCCAAAGCTGAACCGCGAACACCGCTCCTATACACACCAATATCGCAACCGTGTACTTCGGGACCGGGATTCGAAACGCGACAGCAGACGGCCCGCTTTGTTGTTCTTCGTTGATCTCCTGAAGCGACATTCCGCGTTCCCTACATCGCCAGCCCGCCATCGGCCTGAATGACCTGGCCGGTTATGTACTTCGCCGAATCGGACAACGCAAAGCAAACGACCTCGGCAGCTTCCTGAACATTGCCGAGCCGACCGAGCGGTATCTGGGCAAGTATCTTTTCGCGATATTCCGCGTTCATCTCGCTCGCCATCTCGGTCTCGATCAGCCCGAATGCGACCGCGTTTACCGTGATCTTTCGGCTTGCCACTTCTTTTGCAAGCGATTTGGTCAGCCCGATCATGCCGGCCTTTGACGCCGAATAATTCGATTGGCCAAGCATTCCGACCACACCTGAGATGGAAGAAATATTCACTATCGAACCGCCGTTCTCATTCCGCATCATCGGCCTGATCGCCGCCTTGCAAAAATTCCACGCGCCTTTTAGATTTGTGTCAATAACCGCGTCCCAATCCTCTTCTTTCATACGCAAGATCAACTGGTCGCGCGTGATGCCCGCATTGTTCACAAGCATATCGATCGCGCCAAACGCTTCCTTCACTTCACCGACGTACGAAGCGACATGATCCGTATTTGCAACATCGCACTGGGCCGCAAAAGCCTTTACGCCAAGTGCCTCAGCTTCGGCCCTCAGCGTTTCAGCCTCTTCGGCGCTTTTCGAATAATTAAATGCGACGTTCGCCCCTCGTCTAGCAAGTTCAAGCACGATCGCCTTTCCTATTCCGCGCGTTCCGCCGGTGACGATCGCCGATCTTCCTTCAAATTGTTTTTCGTACATACGTTCTAAATGTCAAAAAGCTGCGGCCAATTCCTTTCGTCAAAGTTATAGCGCGTACCCGGTGTTTTGCTCATTCGATTTCGAGAGCGACTTTCAGGGCTTGATTTAATTCTTGAATCTTCTGCGGCGAGAGCGAACCGACAAAATTGGTTAAAGCAAACTTTTGGAGACTAACAAGTTCATCGCACCGAATACAGCTATCGCGCTTCAAGCCCTCATCAATCCCGACTTCAACTTCGGACGAAAGCCCATTACAATTTGAATAGATCGGAGCGCAAATTACGGACGGATACGTTCTTTCGATAAAACTTTGGCGACTGACGATCACAAACACCCGGAAGCCTTTCGGGTCACGTTTTGACGGTTTTTCGACTCTATAAAGTTCGCCTCGTTTCACAAATCCGCCTGATAGCTTAAAGTTTCCAGAATCTCTTCCCGCTGTTCTATACCGATTCGATTGAGAACTTCTATCTCCTCTTCGGGCGTCAATTTTCGCTTTTGCGGTTTCTGATTCAGCGTCGGCAAATATATCTGCAAGGCTTTTTCGAAGACTTCCGACCGGTTCTGAAAATCCTTCGCGGCGCGGTCGGCCTGCGCCAGTAGATCGGCCTCAATGGAGATTGTTGTTTCGACTTTCATGATCTTATCAAGCAAAAAACGTGTTTGCTCTACCGAGTATTCTACAACAAGTTATGGTATGCCGCATTCGACCGAAACTAGACTTCATTGGGTAATCGCCTTACTATTCAGAGAATTATGACGTTATCTGTATTTCTTAAAGCATTATGTATGTGTGTCTTTGCAGCCACAGTAGCAGTAACCGTAATTGCTCAGGATCGTTCCATTGTTGTTAAAAACGCACAAATTATTGACGGCACCGGCCGGTCTGCTTTCAAAGCGGATGTACGGATACAAAATGGAAAGATCGTACGAATAGGGAAGATAAAGATTTCGGCTAAGGACGAAATCGTTGACGGAAACGGACTTGTACTGGCACCAGGTTTTATCGATATTCACAACCATTCGGAGTCGGGGCTGATCCGCGAAGGAACGGCCGCGAATCAGGTTTCGCAGGGATTGACGACGCTGATCATCGGTCCTGACGGCGGCTCGCCGTTCCCTTTGAGTGAGTATTTTTCAAAGCTCAACGGAAAGATCGCCGTCAATGTCGGTTCTTTCATTGGCCACGCGACACTTCGCGAGCAGGTGATGAAGGACGACTACGTACGCAAGGCAACCGACGCGGAGATCGCCGAAATGCAAAAGCTGCTCGAACAGGCGATGCGCGAAGGCGCGCTTGGGCTGTCATCCGGCCTTGAATACGATGTTGGCTTTTCGGCATCGACCGAAGAATTGATCGCCCTCGCAAAGGTCGCCGCAAAGTACGGCGGCATTTATATGACGCATATGCGCGACGAGGAAGAAGGCGTGATGAACGCGATCCGCGAAAGTATTCGCATCGGCCGCGAGGCAAAGATCCCGGTCCAGATCTCGCATATCAAGATGGGCAACAGCAGCGTCTGGAACAAGGCGCCCGAAGCGGTCGCGATCATCGAAGAAGCTCGAAAGGCCGGACAGGATGTGACCGCTGACGCTTATCCCTACATGGCCTGGGCATCGACCATAACAGTGCTTGTCCCTAGCCGAAAGCACGAAGACCGCAGCGAGGTGCAAAAAGGCATCAACGCCATTGGCGGCCCAAATAAGGTCCTGATAACAAGCTGCAGTGCCTTTCCGGCATACGAAGGCAAAACCCTCGAGCAGGCCGCCGCCATTGCGGGAAAGAACCCGGTCGATACTTACATCGAGATCGTAAAAAAAGGCGGTGCCGGCGTGATCGGTTACGGCATGACCGAAGCAGACGTAAAGACCTTTTACCAAACACCTTGGATAATGGTCTCAAGCGACGGCGGCATCGGCAGCCGCCATCCCCGCGGAACCGGGACCTTTCCGCGTGTCCTCGGCAAATTCGTCCGTGAAGACAAATGGCTTTCGCTTGAAGATGCAGTCCGAAAAATGTCGGCCATGCCCGCCGCCCGACTCGGCTTAAAAGACCGCGGCCTGATCAAAAAAGGAATGAAGGCCGATCTTGTGCTGTTCGACCCGAATACGGTCATCGACCGCGCGACCTTCGTCGAACCGCAGGTTTTCGCCGCTGGGATCAAGGCCGTCTTTGTAAATGGAACTAAGGTCTGGGATGGCGAAAAGGTTACCAATGCGATGCCGGGGATGATCTTAAAGCGTAATTGATCGAACCTGGCCTCAGCCTGCTCCCATGTCTTCGATGAAACGAGAATCGTCATTGAAATTCTCTTTCTTGACGCAAAACTCGTCCTCGATAGCTAGCCAAACAGTAACTTCGACGTAGCCTCTAGACCATTTATCTGAGACTTTTGGATGAGCGGCTACCCAGTCGATAACGATCCGAGGCGTTACCAACGTAACGGCGACCTCGTCCGGTATCGTGATCTCAAACTCCTCTTCCAGCCGATAAACGAGCGAGACAAGCTCCAAACCCATACAACGTCAGCCCGCCAGCGCATTTCGCTGGATCTCGAACAGGCGGTTGATCCCTACCTCGGCGAGAGCCAGCATTTCATCCATCTGCTCACGGGAAAATGGTTCGCGTTCCGCTGTACCTTGCAGCTCGATAAATTTGCCGGCGCCGGTGCAGACGATGTTCATGTCAACATCGGCGTTTGAATCCTCGGCGTATGCAAGGTCCAGTATCGAATTTCCTTCAATTATCCCGACACTGACGGCCGCAACCTCGCTCAAGATGGGCGAAGTCTTTATCGAACCTTGTTTCAAAAGTTTCCGGCAGGCAAGGGCCAATGCGACGTATGCTCCGGTTATTGATGCACAGCGGGTTCCGCCGTCGGCCTGTATCACATCGCAATCAAGCGTGACCTGCCGCTCGCCTAGCAGCGAAGTATCGACAATGGCCCGCAGGCTCCGGCCGATCAGGCGTTGAATCTCCTGCGAACGGCCCGACGGGCGCATTGTTTCGCGTTGGGTCCGCGTGCTCGTTGCCCGCGGCAGCATTGCGTATTCGGCCGTCACCCATCCAACGCCTTTGTTTCGAAGAAAGAACGGTACGCGGTCCTCGACCGATGCCGTACAGATCACCTTCGTCCCGCCAACCTCGATCAACGCCGAACCTTCCGCATATGGCGAAATGTTCGTGGTTATTTTTGTATTCCTGAGCTGGTCAAACGACCGCCCGTCCAATCTGATATAAGTCATAATCTCTACCGTCCGACAGGCTGTTAACCTATCGTGATCGATCCGACTAACCTCCGGCACCTAGCATATCGGCACCGTAAAGTTCTACCGCCTCAATCCGCGAGGGCGGCGAACCCAAAAATCGTTCGGCTACGCGGGCAAACCTGTCCGCCGCATCTGTCACATAAAAATGATCAAGGTCATCGCACAGCTGCCGCGGCCCCTCGAAAACCTCATCACTCGCGATGCCGCGTTCCGCAAGAAGCAATGCGGTTTCCTCTGCCGCCGCCTCGCCGGAATCAATGAGGGCAACATTCCCGCCAACGGTCTCGCGAATAACATCCCGCAGGATCGGATAATGCGTGCACCCAAGAACAAGCGCGTCCGGCTCAAATTCGATGATCGGAGCAAGATGTTTTTGGGCGATCGAGTACG
>JADYZI010000326.1 GCA_020853255.1 Acidobacteriota bacterium | reverse complement strand
ACTGGGAACTTGGCGAATTTGACGAGAGCCTTGAGGAATTTGACGAATTTGATGTGCGCGACGGTGTGACGCACCGCACCGTCATTCTTCGGAAAGAACACATGGTCGCGCTCCTTTGCCTTAAGACGGCAACGGTCGGGGCCGCCATCTGCCGCGTCGATCCGCGTGAATCGATGCCCGCCGTCCAGATCTACGATGACGTTTCTGCGGCCAAGGAATGGTTCACAAAGAGCCTTCGGACGAGCCGAGAGAATGGCTGGAACTTGATCTATGACGGCCTGCCGCTCAAGGGTTGATACGTGCTCCTTGCCGTAGATATTGGAAACTCCGCCATTAAGCTCGGCGTTTTTAGCGCCCGAGGCGACCTGATCGAAAGGCACACGCTCGAACCTGCATCCGCCGAAAATTCCGCTCAAATCATTGGACCCAAGATCGAAAGGGCGATCATCAGCTCGGTCGTTCCTAAACTCACCTCCGTCGTCTCCGCAGCAATAACAGCAAAATTCCATATCGAGCCTGATGTTCTGACAAACGACCGCGATCTCGGGATAAAGATCAATTACCGCCCGATCGAAGATGCCGGTAACGACCGCCTTGTAAATGCCGCCACGGCAGCACATCTTTACGGCACTCCCTGCGTAGTTATTAGTTTTGGAACGGCGACGACGATCGACGTTGTGTCAAAGGACTTTGAACTGCTGGGCGGTTTGATCGCACCGGGCGTGAAGATGTCGGCTGCGGCATTGCATGAAAAGACCGCCCGACTGCCGCAGATCGAGATTGACGGAGACTTTTCGCCTATGTCGGAGACCACCGATACATCGATCCGTTCGGGCGTGATCTTCGCTCAGATCGGCCTTGTAGAAGCCGTTCTCTCACGCGTCGAACCGATCATCGGCAAGCCAAAGGTCATCGCGACCGGCGGTTATGCCGCAAAATTTTCAGAGCTTTGCGACAAGATCGACTTCGTTGACAGAGACCTGACCTTGAAAGGCCTTTACCGGCTTGCAAAGCTCGAAGGATAGGCTATCCCGTGTAAGACGGAAGGTATTTCGGCGGCCTACGCAGTTTCGTTCCCTGTTCGAACGCATACGCGATCTCAATGAGCGTGCCCTCCGAGAATGCCTTTCCGAAAAATGAGATCCCGACCGGAAGCTCTTGTACATAACCCGCCGGAACAGTGATATTCGGGTAGCCGGCGACGGCCGCGAGCGATGAACTTTCAAATACGCCACAATCTCCGCCGATGAGGTCGGTCATCCATGCCGGGCCGCCAGAAGGGGCAACAAACGCGTCGAGCTTGAACTTTTCAGCGATCGCATCAATGCCGTCTGCCTGCGTCAGCTTTTTGCTCTTGGTAAGGGCTGCCAAGTAGGCCGGGTCTGAGAGATCGCCCTTTGCCTGAGCTGCGAGAAACGTCTCCTGGCCGAAGTATTTCAGCTCAAGATCGTCGTGTTCATTGAAGGTGATCAGATCTGATAGTGTCCGGTTTCGGCCGCCTCTGCCCGCAAGGTATTTGTTTAGATCGTGCTTGAACTCATACAGCAAGACTTCGTATTCGGCGGCGCCAAAACCCGCAAGGGTCGGAAACTCAACGTCGATCAAAGTTGCTCCGCCATCCTTTAGAACACCAAGCAGAGGCTCAACGGCAGAATCGACCTTCTGATTCTGTCCGAAATACTGGCGAGCGACGCCGATCCGCTTGCCCTTGATCCCATCTTTTTTTAGGAACGTTGAATAGTCCGATCCTTGCCCGGTTCCTTTCGATGTGATCGGATCCTGCGGATCTGCCCCAACGATCGCCGTCAAGAGGTGCGCGGCATCTGCGACGGTCCTACACATCGGTCCGGCCGTATCCTGGCTATGTGCGATCGGTATTATTCCCGAGCGTGATACAAGGCCGAGCGTTGGCTTGATGCCGACAATGCCGCAGGTTGCTGACGGACAGATGATCGATCCGTCCGTTTCTGTCCCGATCCCGATGGCCGCGAGCGATGCCGCGACCGCGGCTCCCGTCCCCGATGATGAACCGCACGGATTCCGATCAAGAATGTATGGGTTGTGGGTCTGTCCGCCGCGTCCCGACCAACCGCTCGAAGACTTGTTCGAGCGGAAATTCGCCCATTCGCTTAAGTTCGTTTTGCCGAGAACAACGGCACCCGCAAGGCGAAGCTGCCTAACGATGAATGCATCTTCCTTCGGCGTCGGAGCATCAGCAAGGGCACGGCTGCCGGCCGTCGTTTTCATTTTGTCCGCCGTATCGATGTTATCTTTAATGACGACCGGAACGCCGTGGAGAGGCCCGCGAACCTTACCGTCCTTTCGTTCACGGTCAAGTTGGTCGGCGATCGCGAGGGCGTCCGGATTTATCTCGATGATCGAATTTAGGCGCTTATCTATTGACGATATCCTGTCAAGATACCCCTTAACGATGCTCCGAGCCGAGACTTTGCCCGTTCCGTAAGCTGCATTGAAATTCTCGATCGTTGCCTCGGCCAGGTCGATATCGAGTGGTGAGGCAAAGCTCTGGCGAGGAGCAAAGAGAAACCCTGCGGTGCCGGCGGCGGTAAGTTCAATAAATGTGCGTCGTTCCATAGTGACTTTTATCTTATACTAGCTCCACCTGATATGAGCGATGACGTACGTGAAATAAGCCCGCCAAAACTGATCGCAGCCTTGAGACGCCATGACCTGCTGCCGGCGATCGTCTTCTTGCCCACCCGAAGACGCTGCGACGAGGCCGCTACGGAGATCTCGCTCGATAAGTCCCAACCCGCCGATCCTGACCGCCAAGCGGCAAGACGTAGGATGTTTGACGAATTTGCTGCTGATAACCCCGAGATCCTGACACACAAGCATCTAAAGGCCCTTCTTCAGGCCGGCACTGCGTCGCATCACGCAGGCCATATTCCGGCATGGAAGTTGATCGTTGAGATGATGATGAGTGCAGGCCTTT
>JADYZI010000325.1 GCA_020853255.1 Acidobacteriota bacterium | reverse complement strand
GGTAAGGTCGAAGCAGGCATACCGGAGGACGACGTCCGCAATCCTGCAACCATCGCGGATAATGTTGGAGACAACGTAGGCGACGTCGCCGGCATGGGAGCCGACCTTTTCGGGTCCTACGTGGCAACAATACTGGCGACGATGGTGCTTGGGCAAGAAATAAAAGTGACCGACGATTTTGGCGGCCTGTCGCCGATACTTTTGCCAATGGTCATCTGCGGCCTCGGCCTTATTTTCTCGATCATTGCGACGTTTTTTGTAAGGATCAGCGATGAGAGATCGAGTGTTCAGAATGCACTGAATATCGGCAACTGGTCATCGATAATCATGACCGTAGTCGCGTCGTTCTTTGTCGTCAATTGGATGCTGCCCGCGGGAAGCATCGTCCTCCGCAGTGCATCGTTCACGCGAATGGACGTCTTTTGGGCGATCGTCGTCGGCAGCCTCGTCGGCGCCGTGATGAGCTATGTGACCGAATACTACACGGCCATGGGCAAAAGGCCCGTTGACTCGATCGTTCAGCAATCCTCGACCGGCCACGCCACAAATATTATCGGCGGACTCGCGGTCGGCATGAAATCGACTGTCATCCCTATCCTCACGCTTGCGGCCGGCATCGTCGCGTCATACTATTTTGCGGGTTTGTACGGTGTAGCCATCGCCGCCGCCGGAATGATGGCAACTACCGCGATGCAGCTTGCCATCGACGCCTTCGGCCCGATAGCCGATAATGCAGGCGGCATTGCCGAAATGAGCCAGCTTCCACCCGAAGTTCGCGAGCGCACCGATAATCTAGATGCTGTTGGAAATACGACCGCAGCAACAGGCAAGGGCTTCGCGATAGCGTCCGCTGCCCTTACAGCCCTAGCCCTTTTTGCAGCTTTTGTAGGTATTGCCGGCATAGATCGGATAGATATTTACAAGGCGAATGTACTAGCCGGCTTGTTTGTCGGCGGAATGATCCCGTTCGTATTTTCGGCGTTGTGCATACAGGCGGTTGGCCGGGCCGCAATGGATATGGTGCAGGAAGTGCGGCGTCAGTTTCGCGAGATACCCGGGATCATGGAGTACAAGGCCCAGCCCGAATACGAAAAATGCGTTGCGATCTCGACCCAGGCATCAATTCGGGAAATGCTTGTACCGGGAGCGATCGCTCTGATCACCCCGGTTGTTGTTGGATTCACTTTCGGACCTGAGGTGCTTGGCGGGCTGCTGGCCGGCGTCACTGTTTCGGGTGTTCTGATGGGTATCTTCCAGTCGAACGCGGGCGGCGCATGGGACAATGCCAAGAAGTCATTTGAAAAAGGCGTTCTGATAAACGGTGAGATGTTTTACAAAAAGAGCGAACCGCACAAGGCATCCGTTACTGGAGACACGGTAGGCGATCCTTTCAAAGATACTTCGGGGCCGTCGATGAATATTCTTATTAAGTTGATGTCGATCGTATCGCTCGTGATCGCGCCGTATATCTACGGTATCGGGCAGTGATCACACCATTCGTCTTTTGATTCCGGCCATGTCACTCTTCTCTATTGAAGTGCACGCATGGCCGGATTGCTTTCTGAGCACTCCGCGTATGTGTTGTGTGTTCCAAGTTGGGCCGTGTCCGATTCGAACCATATAACGCCCTCCGTCCTAATACAAAAATTTCGCACCCCAGTTTGCGTTATGCCGGAAGGCGTTGACGGAACGGCGCTGATCGAGAATGTCGCGGGTTCAGTGGCGGTCGTATCATTTGCCGTGATCACGAATTCATACCCGCTTTTTGTGCCGGAACCCAACTCTCCGTCGATCAGGTTTGAAGTTCCGAGTTCACCCGTCGCCGCGGCAAAATTTCCTGAGCCTTGAGTATTCCGATAAGACATCTGCGCCCCATGAAGGACGCGGAGGGATGTAACGGCAGAGGCTTCGTTCGCTGCCCGTCGTGACGAAAGAAAGTTTGGTACCGCGATCGCAGCGATCAGGCCAATGATAACTATCACGATCAGAAGCTCGATAAGTGAGAACCCTTTTTGATCCTTCATAGTTCAATCTCCCGGGTCTTGCTCGAACGTTCTCTGCTCGGGCATATCCGTTACAAATCAAAAGATGTGCCACACGGTCATTGTTCGGCCTAACCCCTGTAAATGAAGTGGGTTGGTCGATAAAGTTGTGAAGTTGAGATCACTGGTGGTCCAACCGATTTTGTCAGGAAAGTGCCAAATCCTGTCATTTTGGTCTCAATGTCACGCAATTTCCCATAGCAGTCCCGGGAGATATCGCAGTCTTTAATAACTTGCTTGCAAGAAATAGCCTGACGTCGCTGAAGATTCCGGCAACTGCGGTCACGCCGCCGCAGTCTTGCAGATTCACGGCGCCAACAGCAACCGCTGGCGGTTCTAAGAGGCGTGGAAGTCGAAAATGAGGTTGGCATGTCGCAAACATTTTTGCGGCATGCCTTTTGTTTCACCGGGTTTTGACCGATATCTTGCTCCCGGTGTCACAAAAATTATTTGTGCGGTGTTCTTCGTATTTTAGGGACGCCCTGAGTATTATGAAATCCAGTAGATGCATCCAGATCTTCGCGATCTTATCCTTCGTCGTCTGTTCCGTGAATGCACAGGACGGTCTTACGACCATTAAGTCAAATTCCAGCAAGGTCTCGATACAAGACGGCGACGTTCTAAGGAAAGACTGGTGGAATCTCGCACCCGATGCAAAGCCCGATATTTACGAGACTTCAGTAAAAACCGGCACGAAGAAGCGAGTCGAATTCATCACCGATATCGATCAGATCAGTTTCGAGGTCGAGGCCGGAAAGACATACGATTTCGTCATCCAAAAGGGCGATGCGAAATGCTATACGCAAATCAAGGCATCGGAACTGAAGTTTTGGAACGATCCGGATTTTTGGGAAAGTTCGGCGATCAAAACTCCGTACAAAGAGAACATCTCGAACGACGAGAAGATCGCAGGCCTCTCGAAATTCTGGTCCGAGACAAAATACAATTTTATCAATTTCGACCTCGTCCCGAATCTCGACTGGGATAAGACATATCTCGAATTTATCCCGAAGGTACTGGCGACAAAGTCAACGCTTGAATACTACCGCGTCCTGCAGGCGTTTGCCGGAACGCTGCACGATGGGCACACGAATGTTTCATTTCCCAATGAGCTCCAATCTGAGGTTATGGCCAGACCGGCAATTTGGACTCGGCTTGTTGAAGGACACGTTATCATCGTAGGTGTTCTTGACCCAAAACTAAGCGCGGATGGCGTCGCTGTCGGGCAAGAGATTATCCGGATCGACGGAGTTCCTGTAAAGCGATATGCTGAAAAAAATGTGGCTCCGTATGTCGGCGACAGTACTTTGCAGTCTCAGGAGACAAGTGTCTACGAATTCTTCCTACTCCGCGGCTCGGTTTCAAAGGCCGTCGAACTCGACCTTAAAGACGCAAAAAGAATAACATTCAAACGGTCTCTCCCGCGTTTGAGCCGACAGGAGTTGAATCGTCTGCCTTCCACAGCAAAAAACTACGATCTCAAAATGCTGCCAAGCAATATAGCTCTGGTAACGATAAACACGATGTCGGATGCCGCCGGCGAGGAGAAATTCTTCGCCGACAATTTTGCGGATATGTCGAAAGCTGACGGTGTGATCCTGGATCTGCGAGAGAATGGCGGCGGCAGTTCGAGCGTCGGTTATAACATCTTGGCGCACTTTGTCGATAAACCGTTCAAAGGGTCGAGATGGTTCACACGCGAATATCACCCGACGTTTAGGCCTTGGGGGCAAGCAGACAAAACCTTCGGCGGGGAAGCGAATGAGATATCATCGGATGAGATACAGCGAGCGCGAAACGGTGGACAGCCATTTCTCAAACCCGTCATCGTACTATCAAGCCCGCGAACATTTTCTGCCGCCGAGGATTTTCTCGTCGCGTTTAAGCCATTGAAACGAGGTTTGATAGTCGGTGAACCGTCCGGCGGAAGCACTGGCCAACCATTCATGATCAGTCTACCAGGTGGCGGAAGTGCACGTATCTGTTCAAAACACGACACGTTTGCCGACGGTACCGAATTCATCGGAGTCGGTGTAATCCCCGATATTCTCGTCCGACCAAAAGTGACAGATTTCACCAAAGAAGCGATGCGATCCTGGAGCGAGCTTTGATGGAACTGAAGGGAACGAAACAACCATAGTTCCATCCGGAGAAAAAACGAGATTGACACCTACGTCCTCTCAGGCTTAGTCAGATGGTTATCCATTGACTCGATAAACCGCCTGAACAAATACTCAGAATCGTGCGGGCCCGGTGCTGATTCCGGATGGTATTGGACCGAAAAGATCGGAAGTGTTTTATGCCGCAGGCCGGCGACGGTTTGGTCGTTTAGGTTGATGTGAGTCACCTCAACGTCCGCTGGGAGCGACGCCAGGTCAACGGCGAAACCGTGGTTGTGGGCTGTTATTTCAATTTTGCCCGTGGTCAGGTCTTTGATCGGCTGATTGCCGCCGCGGTGGCCAAATTTTAGTTTATAGGTTTCGCCCCCAAAGGCCGACCCGATCAGTTGGTGGCCGAGGCATATACCGAAGATCGGGGTTTCGGAGGCGGCAAGTTCTTTGATCTCTTTAATAACCTTGGACATCGAGGCCGGATCGCCTGGGCCGTTCGAAAGGAAGATGCCATCGGGCTCTAGAGTGAGGGCCTCCTTGGCAGTTGTATCACTTGGGACCACCGTTAGGCGGCAGCCAAATTTTGCGAATTCTCTCAGAGAGTTGGTTTTAACGCCGAAATCGAAGGCGACGACGTGGTATTTTTCATTTGCGGTGGGCAAACTTCCTACTGGCCGTGTTTCGGCCATATACTCGAACGCCTCTTTGACCGTTACTGCACTTGCCAGCTCGCGGTTCTTCATGTCGGGCGAAGCGAGTACTTGTTCGAGCAGCGCTGTCGGATCGAGATCGAGATCGATCGTTGAAAGGCCGGCACGCATCGCTCCCTTGTCGCGGATATGGCGGACAAGTGCACGGGTATCTATATGTTCGAGGGCGACAATATTGTTGCGTATGAGATAGGAACCTAAGGATTCGGTCGAGCGCCAGTTAGAGACGATTCGGCTTGCCTCGCGGACGACAAAGCCTTCGACCCAAGGGCGCCTCGATTCGACATCTTCTTCGTTCACGCCGTAATTGCCGATGAGCGGATACGTCATGCAAACGATCTGCCCGGCGTAGCTTGGGTCCGTCAGGATCTCCTGATAGCCGGACATTGATGTATTAAAGACCATCTCGCCGAACGCAGTTCCGTCGGCTCCAAAAGATGTACCCTGAAACGTGCGCCCGTCTTCAAGAACGAGGATCGCTTTTTGTCCTGATCGCATGTCAGGATAGATTTTACCACAGGGGCAACGGAGGCACAGAGTATCTGGAGGACGTGCCGTTCCGTTCATGGTATTGAGAATATGATCGCGGATCACGTGCGAGTGGCTTCGCAGTGTTTTTCGATCTCTTTGTGGACAAAAACGCCTTTCGTCACTAGCCGAAACGTTTCGTCACAATTCCAATAGGGGCTGCAATAGAACTGCGTATTATTACGATGCGTTCGTATGTCCAATTGACTATGAAGAAAAAACAGCTACTGATACTCGGTTTCGTGGGGATCATGTTGGTTTTCCGCGGTTATACCATTGTGATCGGACAGCCTAAGCCGGTTTTGGTGGTTCTAAACAAGGATGATGCGACGCTGGCGATCGTCGATCCCGTCGGCATGAGGCTTACCGCAAAGGTGCCGACGGGAAACGGGCCGCACGAGGTCGTGTTGTCGATTGACGGAAAAACAGCCTATGTCGCCAATTACGGGGCACAGACGCCGGGTAATTCGATCTCGGTCATCGACATTCCGACCGCGAAAGAATTGCGCCGGTTTGATATTTCTCCGCTTGTCAGGCCACACGGGCTGCATTTGATCGGTGGCAAGCTGTATTTCACGGCCGAGGTCAACCGCTTGATCGCACGCTATGATCCTGTGTCCAATAAGATCGATTGGATCATGGGAACGGGCCAGAACGGCTCACACATGGTCGTCGGAACGGCCGACCAGAAAAAGTTCTACACGGCGAACATCGGATCTGATTCAGTTTCGGCGATCGAACTTCCTCCGCTCGCTTCCGGACAGCGGCCAGTGACGCACATTCCGGTCGGCAAACAACCGGAGGCAATAGACCTCTCGCCGGACGGTAAGGAGGTTTGGGTGGGACTAAACGCGGACGGAATGGCCGAGGCGGTTGACGTCGTCGGCTATAAGTCGCTCGCAAAGATCGACATTGGCGGAAGGCCTTATCGCGTCAAATTCACGCCGGACGGCAAGTTGGTGGTGTGTACAATGATCGCGACGAAAGAATTATTGGTAATTGATGCCGCCACCCGGAAAGAAATAAAGCGAATAAAGCTTGAAAGCACGCCGCTTGGACTGGCGTTTTCGGCAGATGGGAAAACGGCCTTCGTGAGCGCCGGCGGGCCGGACCTTGTGCTAAAGGTGGATCTGGCTTCCGGCAAGGTGCTCGGACGCGTCGAAACTGGAAAGGTCCCTGATGGTATCGCCGTTGCGGGAATTTGAGCCCGCTAAGGTCGCTGCGTAGTGGATCGCCAGGGCATGCCTGGAAAAAACCGCGAACTAACGAACACTTTGCGCGTTAGAAGCATTGCGACCGACTTTGCAGATCGCTGCTCAAACAATTCGAATTTTACATAGATTGAAAAATGACAAATAAAAGTTTCACGAAGCGCTTTATTGGTGCGGCCCTGACGGTTGCGATCTTTTTACCGAATCTTGCCGCAGCGCAAACAGTTACGAAGCCGGCTGTTTATGCTGCTCCTAAAGAGGCCATCGACCGCATTCGCGATGAAGGAATGAACCGCTCGCAGTATATGCAGACGCTTTCCTATTTGACGGACAACATTGGCGGACGACTTACCGGATCGCCGAATATGAAGCGGGCGAACGAATGGACCCGCGACAAGATGAAGGAATGGGGAATGCAGAACGCCCATCTTGAATCGTGGGGCCCGTTTGGCCGCGGCTGGGCGTTGAGGAAATTCACGGCTGCTGTGACTGATCCGCAGTACATTCCGGTCATCGCTTACCCAAATGCCTGGTCGCCCTCGACAAAAGGAGTGGTAACAAGCGAAGTCGTTCTGTTCAATGCCAAAACCGAAGCTGAGTTTGCTAAATATAAAGGCCAGCTTGCGGGCAAGATCATATTGATGACCGGTGAACGCCCGATAAAACCGCTCGACAAAGCGCTATTGAGCCGGTACAGCGACGAAGAACTAGCCAAGATGGCCTCTGCCGCGCCGCCATCTGACTCAAGCGGCTCGGGACTTCCACCCGCAGACATCATCAAGCGATTTGTCGACGGCTTTAACCAGGATGTGAAAAGAACAAAGTTCCTCCAGGAAGAAGGTGCGGCCGTAACTCTTTATAATAGCGGCGAGGGCAGCGGCGGAACGTTTTTTGTTCAGGGAGCAAATGTTGCGGTCGAGATGCCGACCGAGATCAAGTCTATCAACGATATCTTCGACTCGCCCGCGTTCCAGCCGCAGAATAAGAAATATGAGGCGAATATGCTGCCGCAGGTAACTGTGGCGTCGGAAGACTACAACCGGATGGTTCGGATGATCAATAACGGCGCTAAGCCGAAGATGACCGTCGAGGTTGATGCACAGTATTACGACGACGATCCGATGCAGTACAACACGATTGCGGAAATACCAGGTACCGATCCTGTTTTGAAGGACGAGGTTGTAATGCTCGGTGCTCACCTTGATTCGTGGCATAGTTCAACCGGGGCGACGGACAACGGCGCCGGGAGCGCAGCCGTGATGGAGGCCGCACGCATTATTCTCGCGTCAGGCCTGAAACCACGACGCACCATTCGCGTAGCTTTGTGGAGCGGCGAAGAGCAGGGCCTGTTTGGCTCGGCAAACTATGTCAAGCAGCATTTTGGTGAGAAGAAGAACGGTATGATCGTCAAGGGGACCGACTACGATAAACTTGCCGGCTATTTTAACCTCGACAATGGCACGGGCAAGATCCGCGGCGTGTATTTGCAGGGCAATGCGAACATCAAGCCACTGTTTGAAGCCTGGCTGGCGCCGTTCAATGATCTGGGAGCGAAAACCCTGACGCTCTCAAATACGGGCGGGACCGATCACTTGTCTTTCGACGCTATCGGACTTCCGGGTTTTCAATTCATACAGGACGAGGTCGAATATGATACCCGAACACACCACTCGAACCAGGACAATTTCGACCGCATCCAGGGCGACGATATGAAGCAGGCATCGACGATTATAGCCGCGTTTGTTTATCAGACGGCGATGATGGACGGGAAACTGCCGCGGAAACCTATAAAGGCTAGGCCTCAGATGTGACCGACGACGATCGGGAGGAGAATATGCATAAGATAATAAAACTGCTCTTGGCAATGGCTGTACTTTCATTTACGGTTGCCGCTCAGAAGAGCGATGACAGATCGGCTGCCCTTGGTGTAGTAAACAAACTTTTCGACGAAATGGCGGCCGCTAATCCGCAGGGCATCATCGATCTGCACACCGGGCCTGAATCGCAGCTTGCAGGTATTCGAAAAATGAAGGACGGAAAAATGCGGCTCGATATGATAGGCCGCGACGCGTTCTCGAAATTCTTTACCGACAAGTCTGCCGTAATAAAAGAAACGATGTATGCACCGAAGGTCGAGGTCGACGGCGATTGGGCTATGGTCTGGGGGCGGTACGTCTTTTGGGTAAGCGGAAAACTTTCGCATTGCGGCATAGATCAATTCAACCTGGTTCGCACGGACGCCGGATGGAAGATCGCCAACGGAGCCTCGACTATCGATCCTGGTGGATGCACCGAAAAAGAAAAGGCTATGAAGCCGGACGGAGCAAGTCTTTCTAAGGAGAAGTCGAAATGAGATGCCGCGCCGCACTGGTCCTGCTGGCCCTGCTTTGCACCTTCTCCCTACTTCGGCCGCATGTCCAGGCTCAGGCGGCAGTTGCCGGCGGCAGTGATCTTAAGAAAGAGCTTCAGCTCAAATTGGACGAATGGCACAAGGCCGGTAAATTCCCGGGGGCAACATTCGGGGTCGTCTTGCCAAATGGTGAATCGTTTGGACTCGCGGTTGGATACTCTGACCGCGACACCAAGCGAGCCATGAAGGCATACGACCACATGCCGGCCGGCAGTACTGGCAAAATGTTCGCAGCAGCCACTGCTCTGCAGTTGGTTCGGGAAGGGAAGATCGGACTGGATGACAAGATCGAAAAATATCTGGGCAAGGAGAAATGGTTCGAGAGGCTCCCGAATGCGAATGAAGTAACGGTCCGGATGCTGATGAATCACACCAGCGGCCTTGTCAGATATGAATTCAAAAAAGAATTCACCGATCTCCTGACCGCAAATCCTATGAAGGTGTGGACGCCGGAGGAACGCCTCGCATATCTCTTCGACGCGCAAGCTCCGTTCGAAGCGGGCAAAGGCTGGGATTATTCGGACACGAACTATATCGTCCTCGGCATGATAATCGAACGCGTGACAGGCAAGAAATTTTATGACGAAGCTCGCCGGCGAATCATTAATAAATTCGAACTCCACGACACGATCGCCCAGGAAGGCCCGGTTATGAAGGGCGTCGTGCAGGGTTACGCCGGGCCGGACAACCCGTTTGGCGGCAAGGATGCCATGATCGAGAAGGGGAAGTTCGTCGTCAATCCGCAGCTC
>JADYZI010000324.1 GCA_020853255.1 Acidobacteriota bacterium | reverse complement strand
TCGACAAAATTCAAGCCGCCCGCGGGGCAATACGGGATCTTTCGCGCAAGAAAATCGAGAACGACCTTTGTGGAACTAAGCCGCTCATCCTCGGGGCCAAGGAGCAGCGACGGATTGAGAATGACCAACCGCCGCCCGTCGCCGTCGAAATTTTCGATCGCGGTACGTTCCTGAAAATATTTCGACGCGTAATACGACCATCGCGAAAAAATATCGACCGGCTGCGGAAACGTTTCGTCAAAGATCTGTTCATCTTCGCTGACCGCGATAGTGCCGCTTGATGAGGCCAGCACCATTGTCTTCACACCCGCTTCTTTCGCCGCCTCGCACAACAGCCGCGTGCCTTCTAGATGGATCCGATTCATCGAAGCAGCGTCATTATTATCGCGCGAGACCTTTCCTGCCAAGTGAAATATCGCGGAAACATTCCTGCACGCGTCGCCAACATCCGTTCGGTTTGTAACCGAACCTTCAACGGCCTCGATGCCCGAATCTTTCATCCAATTAGGAACCCGCGAAGCCATTACTTTCAGGTTCTTCCCGCCCGCCGCCACCAACTGCCGCACAATATGCGTACCAAGAAACCCCGTGCCGCCCGTGATCAGGATCTTTTTTTCTGTTTTCGCTATTGCTTTTGACTTTGCCATAAAATACTCACCACAGAGACACAGAGTTCACCGAGATAATTTTAAAGACTGTCGTCCAACGCGTCTTCGCGTGCATACAAAAAAAACAAATCAGAAACTCAGTGTCCTCTGTGTCTCTGTGGTGAATAATCCCTACCACGATTTCCGGATCGGATGTGCCTCGGTATTAAAAACGACATTCTTGAAGTCGAGTGTCTTTTCCGGCGCGAACAATAAATAGAAATACTTGAATGTCTCTGCGAACAGAAAGCTCTGCATCGCGTCTGATTTTTCTTTGGTCACGGCGCTCTTCAGATGGGCGTATCCGACATCAGTTCGGCAGTATTTCACAAAATCGTCCCACATCTGTTTGCCCATCGCCAGATATTTTGGGTCCTTTGTGTATTGATAAAGATAATATGTCGATTCGACAATTTCAGGCCGCAGCGGATATCCGGCATGTTCGACCTTGCCCGTCTTATAGTTGTAAACCTCAGGCTCAATGCCATGTACCTGCCACATTTTGAACATCGAATCCTGCAACGCCTTCGCTCGATTTAGATCGCCGTCCAGGGCCAGCACGGCCGGAAAGAAGGCGTCAAGCGCACCGGTCGTTGTCGCCGTCCGCTTTCCGGTATTCATGTCAGCATGGCCGTACCAAAGTTCGCCAAGAACGACCGGGCCGTTCACGTTCGTTTTGCTCATATTCTCGCCCTCGTCGGCGAGATATGTGTTGATCTTTGTGATCGATTCCTGCCACATCGATTGGCAATCAGCGTCGCCGAACAGGATCGAACATTTAAGCAGGTACTCGTAGTAAGAATCGATCTCGGCACTGATGTGGCTATCTGTGTTCGTCCATTTACCGGTCTCGACATTGATATTTGTTCCGACCAGCCCGATCGGCGAACGGCGATCGTATGTTTCGACAAGCGCGCGTTTTGCCTTTTCGTAATAGATCGGTTTTCCGGTCAGTTTGCTAAGCGTGCCAAATTCGATAAGAAGCGTTCCGGTCTCGGCCGGATTCGTCACTTCGCCGCGTGTCTTTCCGGTTCGGAGATTTACATACTTGTACGGCAAGCCGGTCGGCGAATCAAAAACCGGCAGAAGCCGCGTGCCAAGGTCATCGGCCATCGCAAGCAGCTTCTTGTCACCGGTGATCTGATAATTCGACAGCAATCCGCCAAGAATGCGGATAGTTATCTCGAAGTTCTGGACGTAAATGTCCTTATCAAACTTCAGCGTGTCCGTGATGTATTTCCGGGTCTTATCAGCCTCCGACTTCATGCCCATCAGGTACATCGTGTCGAGCGCATCGACCGGCGTCATCAACAGCGGCTCGGTGTACCAGTTGTGAAATGACTTGCTCAGCGGCTTCAGATCGTCATTGCCCCAGGCATATTTCTTGTATCCATCCCAGGCGTGGACAAACTCTTTCTTGACCTGATCCGCCAAAAGCTTTCGATCCACTGTCTGTGCCTCTGCATTGAGCATAAGGCATAGAGCGATCACAATTGTTACCCTTATCACTTGATACATTTCACTTATCCCTTATTCCGGAGATCTCTTTCACTTGTTCAACAGTAACGGCTCGCCGAACCCGAGTTCTTTCAATCGCGGCAACTGCGTTTTGGCGTCGCCGACGACGAGCCAGATCATTTTGTTCGGGTCGAGATATTTGTCCGACAGATCTTTTATATGGTCAACGGTCATTGCTTTTACGATCGATTCACGCTGTTTGGCATAATCGGGCTTCCAGCCGTAGCTGCTTATGTTATCAAGCATATTCAACTTTGCACCGGAGGTTTCGAACGCTCGTGCGTTGCTCTTTATCAGAAATCCCTTTGTCGTCTTAAGATCGGCATCCGAATAATTCTTGCCGTAATCGCTTAGGATACTCTTGATCAGCGACAGCGATTCGAGCGTAACGTTTGCACGAACACCGCTTCCGATAGTGAACGGCCCCGGCGAACTTGATCCGCTGAACGACGAATTTATCCCGTAGGTGTAGCCCTTGCCTTCGCGAAGCTGCTGCGTTAATTGCGAGGCGAAACCGCCGCCGCCAAGAATATAGTTTGCAACAGTTGCCGGATAAAAATTCATGTCCGTCTGTGCCATTGCCGGATAACCGACACGCAGAACTGACTGGACCGCTCCCGGTACGTCATAAAAATAGACCTGCGACTTTGCCGGCGCCGTCGGCGTTTTGTAAACCGGTATATCAACCTTCTTTGCCGCCCAACGTTTGTTCAGATCTGTAAGCGACGAAAGCACTCGGGCTTTGTCAATCGCTCCGACGACAAGCATCTTCGCCACGGAAGGCGAAATCGCACGCGCATAAAACGCTTTCAGATCGTCAATTGTTGTGGAATTTACCGCGTCGGCGGTTCCAAGAATGCTGCGAGAACGGATGTTGTCGTTGCCGTAGATCAATGCGTTATATTCACGCTGCGCGATCGCGTTCGGGTTTGCGTCCAATTGACGGATCTGAGCAAGTGTACTCTGTTTCAAAAGGTCAAACTCTTTCGCGTCCCAACGCGGTTCAAGAAGTATCTCTTTTACAAGCCCAAGCGTCGCGTCATAATTCTTGGCAAGCGTCGTGACGTTTATCCTAGTTTCCTCGCTTCCGGCGTTAACGCTTATCGAAGCGCCAAGCTGTTGGATCGCTTCTTCCAGCTGCTGCGGCGTTTTCCGTGCCGTTCCCTGTGTCATCATCCGTGCCATTAGGTTTGCGACGCCAACTTTTTTGATGTCATCCAAAAGCTGGCCGCCCTCTATCGCGATCTGGAATTGGACAAGCGGCACTTCGGTGTTTTGTATGCCGTAAACGCGAAGGCCGTTGGTCAATTTGCCTTCCCAAACCATCGGAATTTTTACATTTGGAGCCGGCCCGTAAGGCGGCTCAATGCTGCGGTCAAAGGTCGAAGGCGTTTTCTCGTACGTCGCCTGAACACTGGGATCGACGGCCGTTTCCGCACCTTGTACGATCTTTTCTTCCACAACTTCAGCCTTTGTCGAACCTTCAAGGGCGAGACTCATTTTGCCTTTAGGTACGAAACTCGTGGCGACATAATTCTTCCCTTTGATATATTTTTCATAGACCCGCTTGACGTCTGCGGGCGTGACGGCGAGTGTTGCGTTTATTTCACGGCTGATACAGCCCGGATCGCCGGCAAACATATTGCACTGGGTCAATTGAACGCCTTTGCCAAGAACACTTGAAAGACCGCCGTAAAATTGCGTCTCAAGCCCGGCCTTTATCCTTTCAAGGTCCTTCTGCGGAATGCCGTCGCGTTCAAATCGCGCAAACGCTTCATCAATCGATTTTGCCACTGCGTCGAGGTCTTTGTCCGCAAATGCCCGAACCGATAGCTGAATGTCGCCCGCCAGTTCAGAACTGCCGTTGAACATCCCGACATTCGGCGCAAGTTTTTTCTCTTCGACAATTACTTTATAGAACGGAGCATTCTTGCCGCGCGTCAGGTAATTGGCAAGAATATCGAGCGCCGGTTCGTCCGGATTGTATTGCTCGACCGTCGGCCATGCGTAGGTCAATTCGGGCAGCCTTGCGAAATTGTCTTCGTGATAGAACTTGACCGTTTTTTCGACAACGCCCGGACGCTTTTTCTGCGGCGGGGCTTCTTCGCCACGCTTTATCTCGCCAAAATATTTCTCGACCCATTTCTTTGCCTGCACCGTATCAAAATCGCCGGCAACCGTTAACGTTACATTGTTTGGCACGTACCAGCGGCGGAAGAAATCTTTCACGTCCGACAGTTGGGCGTTGTCAAGATCTTCGAGCGAGCCGATCACCTGCCAGTTGTAGGGATGGCCTTCGGGATAAAGAGCTTTATCGATGACGTATGACGTATGGCCGTACGGGTTGTTATCGACCGACTGACGTTTTTCATTCTTTACAACCTGTTTTTCTTTTGCCAGAACCGGATCGGTCACGGTGTTTATGAACCATCCGAGTTTGTCCGCTTCGGCCCAAAGCATCTTTTCGAGGGCGTCTTTTGGAACCGTCTGTAGGTAATTTGTGCGGTCGCGGTTGGTCGAGCCGTTCGCACCCGATCCGCCGATCCTCGCAGTCAATTTATCGAGCCCGCCTTTGCCAAGATTCTCCGATTCGAGAAACAGCAAATGCTCGAAAAGGTGTGCAAAACCGGTGCGGCCGGCAATTTCGCGCGCCGAACCGACATGGGCAGTCAGCGATACCGCGACAACCGGATCCGACCGATCGACATGAAAGATCACCTCAAGCCCATTTGGCAATGTGAATTTCTGGAAATCGATCTTTAGTGGGGCCTTCTCCGCGGCCTTCTGTGCAGCGAGAGGCGAAAAAATGGAAATGGACAAAACCACGAATAGAACGGTCTTTAAGATTTTCATATTAGTTCCACGGTATCAAATATTTTGCGGAAACCCGCGCGTTAGATGCTGTCTCAAAACCCAAAAAAGCTGCGGAGCAGCGGCAAGATAGTAGCCCCACGTGGAGCAAAGCGAAACGTGGGGTTAGGCGAGACCAGATCTCAAAGCCCGCGTCAGCGGGCGACAGCAATGGTATTAAAGCTACCGATTACGCGTACGTCGAACATTTCTTACGCCCGCTTCGCGGGCTTACGGATTTCTTTCCGTTTTACCCCGGGTTCCGCTTCGCTCCACCCGGGGCTACTATCTCTTGGCCGCTTCGCGGCTGGATCATTTTATTCATCGATCACCGGCTCCTGCTTCCGCGATCTTCGGCGCTCGGATTTCCATTGCTTGCGAACGGCGGCGACGTCGAATTTATCGCGTTTCCCGTCGCGCATATTTTCGACCTCATGCTGAACGCGGGCGGCGATCAGCCGATATGCCTCGGTGTTCGGGACGCCGGCCGTCATCTCTCGAAGTTCTTCATACGAAAGCAACTGTCCGATTCTCGCCCCGATCTTTGCACCGATGCTTTTTTTCGCGGGGATCGTCATTCCTTTCGGATACGCCTCGAACGTTCCCGAAAGATATATTGGCAAAATACCGATCTTCTGATTCAGTGCGAGATAGCCGATAACGGGTTTGAATTCGGCGATCTCGCCGGTTGTCGAACGCGTACCTTCGGGGAAGATGAGAGCGTTGTAGCCTTCATTCAGTATTTGCGTCACATGCCGCAGCGATTGCCGCAAACTGCCTGTGCGTTCGATGGGAACAAGCGTCGTGAAGTTGTTCATATACGCACGCTTATACTTCGTGTCAAACCAATAATCGGCTGCCGCGACCGCAACCGTCTGCTCCGCAACTTCCTTGCCCAATGCCTTTTTCACCAAACCCGTGTCGATATGCGAAGCATGATTCGGTGCAACGATAAAGTTCACATGTTTCGGCACATTCCCCTCGCCTTCTATTGTCGTGTCGAGCACATTTGAATAAAGACGTTCCTGCGCAAAATCGACGGCGGCGTTGCCGATGCGGCGGACGAGCGACGGGATAAAGATCTCGTCTTCTTGTTTCTTTTCTTCGACCCGTGGTTCATCCGCAAGTCTTTTCGATCTGTCGATGCGGTTCACCGCCGTCAGAAGTTCGCGAACCGTTTGGACTTCGTTAAGCGCGTCGGGCGAGATGACGCGACCGCCCGCATCTTCGACCGCGGCCTGAAGTTCGACAAACATCAGCGAGTCAAAACCAAGATCGATAAGTTTGTCGTCGATCGCAACGTCCGATAGCGGGCGGCTGGAAACCGTCGCCACTATCTTTCTTATCCACATCAAATTGTCATCGCCCTTCGATTCGACCGCGGCTTTCGTCTTGCGTTTGTCGCGCTGTTCCAGCGCCTGAAGCATCTCGACGACCTCCGGCCGCTTTACTTTCCGCGTCGCTGTGCGCGGCAATTCGAACGGCGTGATGTGCAGCACCTTTACACGTTTGAAAAACGGAATGCCGGCGGATACTTCGCGAAAATGTTCTTCGATCTTTTTATTTACCTCAGCCCGCGTCAATGCAATATCGTGTTCGTAATCAGGCACGACAAGCGAAGCGATCTTTTCGCCGCCATCATCATCCGGCAATCCGACGACGCTCAACTCTTTGATAAACCCGGACTTGCAGTAGAGATCTTCGATCTCATCGGGATAAATATTCTTCCCGTTCGAATCGATGATGACATCCTTTGACCGGCCGACGATAAAGAGATTTCCGTCGTCGTCGATCCGGCCAAGATCGCCTGTCCGCAGCCAGCGGTCTTGCAAAACAGCCTCGGTCGCCTCTTCGTTATTGTAATAGCCGAGCATCACATTCTGCCCGCGAGCCAGCACCTCGCCGACGCCATTGTCATCAGGGTTGTCGATCTTAACTTCGACACCGGGAAGCGGCTTGCCGACACTTCCCTTGAGCAATTTATTCCCCGGTCGGGCGACCGTCAGCACAGGCGACGATTCCGTCAACCCATAGCCTTCGAGTACCGTAAATCCAAGCCCGTGAAGATCTTTCTGGACCTTTTCGCTCAACGCCGATCCACCCGAGATCAAATATCGCATCTTCCCGCCCATTCCCTGATGGATCGGGAAGAACACTATCGGGCCAAGATTGAACGGCGTGTTGTCGCGTATCCAGGCGTTAAATTCGATCATATTGTCGGCCAGATCCGCTATCCAATCGCCGCGTTCGCGCAAGCGGGTTTTTATCCGCCGATGCAGCATTTCCCACAAAGCCGGAACACCGACCATGCCGGTGACATGTCCGTTCTCGATCGTCCGCGTGAGGTCTTCGGCGGTCAGTTCGTTCAAATATGTGATCTGAGTTCCGTTAGCAAACGGTGTAAGGAAGCCGGCCGAAAATTCAAACGTATGATGCATCGGCAGCACCGACAGAACACCGTCCGTCAGATCCATGTCCAGCACGCTCGACAGCATCGAGATCATGTTGGTGAAATTCTTGTGCGAAAGCATCACCGCCTTTGGCTTGCCGGTCGTGCCCGATGTAAATATCAGCGACGCAACCGCATTTCCCAGAACCTTCGGCGGCAGCAAAGCAAGCCGCTTCGCTTCCTCGACCTCACTCGGCATCTCAAAAACTTCGTCGAAGGTCCAGACCTTCACGCTCCCCTCCTTACGAAGGAGGGGTGTCGCCGCTTCGGTGATGGGGTGGTTCTCTTCCGTCTGCGCAAATGCTCGAGCGAGCTCACGCTGTAGCTCCGGATTCTCAGCCGCCAATTTTGGTGAAACAACGATCGCCGAAGCCTCGCCCGCCTTGGCAAAATTGATGATCTCCTCGATTGAACTTGCCGGATCGATCGGGATGACGGTCGCACCCGCTTTCAAAATGCCAAAATATGCCATTCCCCACTCCGGCATATTATTCGAGAACAAAATGACGCGATCGCCCCTATCCTGCAAACTTAAGTTTGCAGAATTCTTCTGAGGCCTGCTCGACAAACTTAAGTTTATCGGACTTTGCCCTATCCCATTCGCCGCAAAAAACCCGGCCGCACGCAAAGTCAGTTCGCGGACATCCTCGAAAGTGTATTGCTCCTTCCGCCCGTTTCGCTCGATCCGCATCGCCACACGCGTCGGGAATCGTTTGACCGACGTATCAAAAAGATCGAGCAGATCGCGATAAGTGTGCGAGCGCTTTTCCTGCAGCTTCAGCTCTTCCTCAAGCGTCGGCAGCACCCACTTCCGCATTCCGGGAAAATGAACATTCAGCCAATAGTCGTACCAGTCCAGCTTTTCCGGATACCACGGCAGCAGATGTTTTTCCTTTTCTTTGACGATCGACATCAGTGCCCGAACATTGTCCGACCGATAAAGATATTCGTTATCGATCATGAACGGCTTGAACATCGTAAACGCATCCATCGTTTCCTGTGTCGTGCGTTTGAAATCCTCGGTCGTTTTTTTCAGATCGGAAATAATATTACCGATCCGGCCGCCGCCCCAGCGCGGAGTGGCGCGGTCCATCAGGTCATCGGCGCGTTTTGCCAATTTGTTCAGCATAGGCGCCGAGGTCAACTCGTACGTGCGCTGTTTGACGGTCTGCGTTTCGACCATTCCGGCCAATTTGTTTACGAACTTGTTTCCCGTTTCCTTTTCATCGAAATGCCGACGTTTGTAAAGGCCGACAAGCCCGACGATCCGCTTCATATCGTTCGGATTTGAATCGCCCGACGACGCCTGAAACACGAGCGGCGGGTTGTCATCGACCAGCGCATTCATCGCCGCCGCCAGAATCGCGCCCGAAACCATATCGACCGGAATAACATCCAAGATCAGCTTTTCGTTAACGGGAATTATCGGCTGGCCCCGCAAGGCGATCAGAATAAGCGGGGCCGTTGTCGTAAACCCTTCGTTCCAACCCGCAAACGGATATTGATTCGACGATTCGACGATAGAGGGACGCACGAGAACTTTTACGATGTCGTCTTGCTGTGCAATTATTTGTTCCGCAAGCGATTTCGAATATGTATAGATGTTCGTCCAACCCCAATATTCCGCACGCTCGGCTCCGAGTTCGGTTGTCCGTTCGCGGATCCACATTTTGCGTTCGCGAAAGATCGCCGATTTCAATTCCGATTCATCATCCGGGTCGCGGCCTTCGTCGATAAAACGATTGCGGGCAGCCTCACGAAACTTCGCGATCTGCACCGCGTCGTCTGCTTCCTGACGCGCCTGTTCGCTCAAACGTGCGCAATCTTCGACCTCGCGATTTACGTCAAACGTCGTCCCAACCAGTTCACGCTTTCGCGGAAAATATCCAACGACCGGCTCGTTTTCCCAGATCGCCCCGCTCCGTTTGCCCGCCACAAAACAAGTCGAAACGTGCACCAGTCGCGGTTTCTTCATCATCCGGGCCATCTTGATAATGTTGTTCGACCCGACAACATTCGTCCGCAACGCCGACTCCAGCGGCGGATTGAATGTCACGTTCCCGGCACCATTTATAATGATGTCCGTGTCCTTCATTATCTTCTTCGCCTCTTTCTCATCGAGGCCAAGAAACTCGTTCCCGACATCCCCATTCACCGGCACGACCTTTGACTTAATAAAATCCTCAAACCCGTCGCCGTATTTTTCCCTTAACGGATCAAACGTCGGCGAAGTCACGATCGATGTCCAAAACCGCGTCCGCGATTCATTCTCATCCCTCGCCCGCACCGTCGCATACACTTTCCCAATATCCGGAAAATTATGCAGCAGCATCGATAACGTAACCTTCCCGACAAACCCCGTCCCGCCGATGAAGAAAATCTTCTTGCCTTTGAATATTTCTGTTGGTGAAAGTTTCATTATTTCTTGCGTATTAACCACGCTAAAGGGCCAGCGTGCGAAGCACGCAACATAACTTTAGCTACAGGTGGAGCGTAGCGTAACCTGTAGAATGAATGATATCGACCACGAGCGTGTGAAACACGCGGCATCAATCCCACAAATACTGACCGTCAAACTCGACGCGCCCGGACCGCCTCACCAATGATCTGTAGATGGTGCAGAACCCAGGTTTGGATCAATTCGTCTTCGTCAAAAGCTGTACGACCGCGAACGGTGTATTTTTCGATCCGCTCGATGGCCTCGACGATGTCCAAAAGACGTTCCCGGTCGTCTCTCATATCGCACGAGCCTCCCGTAAAACTCGTTCGCGGATTCGCGGCCGCAAACCCTTTTCGGTTACGACATCAACCCGTCGCCCAAGCCTGCTCTGCAAATCCATCAACAGTCCGCCGAGATCAAGCAAACTGCGGCCGCGTTCGAGATCAACCAGAAAATCTATGTCACTGTCATTGTCCGCGTCACCACGAGATACCGAGCCAAATACACGGATATTAGTAGCTCCATACCGGTCTGCGATCCGTGTGATCTCATCTTTTCTACTAGTAATCTGTTCGATTCTCATTTCAAGATCAATTTAACACACCCGATTCCGGCACCCCCGTCACAAACCTCGTCCTGCCGATAAAGAAGATCTTCTTGCCCTTAAATATTTCTGTTGGTGATAGTTTCATTACTTATTCGTAGTAGACGATTTCACGCATTCGAATTTCGTCGGTCCGCCAGTCCTCGTCTTCTGCCGATCGAACGTATTGGGTTTGTTTGGTCCAGTTTCCAACCGAGTCGCTGGTATACGAGTATCGGTAGAAAAGCATTCCGTTTTTGTTTTTCAAAGAGCTGCTGATGAGTCGGCTATTTGAGTCGTAATAGTAGCGTAACTCCATTTGTACTCGTTCATCTGCAACACGATACAGTAAACGCTCTTGCTCACCATTTCTGTTGTAATAAACGATTCCAAGTTCGTCGTCCAATGATCCGAAGCTCCCGCTAAACCCTTTGGAAAGCAACTTGTTTTCAATGGCGTCCTCGAGGCCAAACTCATGCTTCTTACTGCTGTTGTCCCGTTCAGTCTGGATCACTGAGCGACGCAGACGATTTTCGTCGTATTCAATTACTAGTCTTCGAAGTAACCGACCGGCTGAATACTGCTCTACTTCAGTTTCATTCCCGTACCGGTCAAATTTCTGGACTTCATAAAGTACCGTGTTACCGAATCTCTCGGCGAGACTGTCATATGAAGCATAACTTTCTTTCACACTCTTAACAGGTCCAACAAGCCCCTCCTGCTTGACGCTACTAAACGCGCATGCTCCGGCCAGAACAACCGGATGTTTGAACTTTTGCGGTAATGCGACCAATTGCTCAATAGGAATAGAAAAATTAAGATTTTGCCCGCTAACAATGCTTGATTTAACGATTCCAATGGCTTCCCCCCTCGTATTTAGAACTACACCACCACTTGATCCTGGAGAAATTGCCGCATCAATCTGGAAAAGCGTAAGATCAGTAGTTCTCCAAATTTCCTTGGCAATCTTTGTAGCGTCGCTCTCGTTTGGTTGAACTCGATCCCGTTCTCGAATTCCGCTGACGATCCCCTTTGTAAATGATCCCTCAAGTCCTTTCGGATTACTCGCCACGTAGATTTCATCCCCTGTTTCAACAACGCGGGAATTGCCCAATGGGAGCGGCGAGGATTTAGAGTCTGCGATTCTGATAACACAGAGGTCCTGTCGGCCGTTCATCGCGACAACTTCGATGGCGTTTGAAACCTCCCCGGTCTTAACGTTCTTAACAATCGCTCTCGTGGCTCGTTCGAAGACGTGTAGATTAGAAACAACCAAGCCTGGCTTGAAAACGAAACCGCTCCCCTGACTGATCGGATTTCCATTTTCGTCCTGGGTGATGATTATTACAACGGAAGGCATCACTTTCGCGGCTATTTCGCGGGCAGTTAAGGTCTTAGGTCGTGACCCAGGCTGCTTCCGCTGAGCGGTTGCATCTGTGTTAAACAACAGCGTGGGAAAAAATGAGGCTGTCAAGGCAATTCTAACTATCCTTTCAATCATAGATATCTGAATCATTATGGGTCTGTGAACTGGTCACGTATTGTGACCAGTTCGTTTGATATCACAAATTGTGATTTCAAGTTTGAGGTCACAATTTGTGACCACTAACTTTGAGGTGCCAAATTGGCATCTCAAAAACTCATTCTCAAGGTTCGTCTCCGACATCGCCCGCCGTGTCTTCGATCCATTCCAGTGCCTCGGCCTCGGCTTCAAGATCGGCCGCCATTTCGCGATAGCTTGCCTCCAACTGTTCATCGCTGGGCCGAGAGCCGGTTGAAAAGATATCACCTGTCACGTTAATCTCGCCTTTCATGGAATCAATCCAGCTCGAATTATCAGCATCGCGCGTAATTTTTTCACCTTTACCCTTTTTCACTTTTCCACATTCCTAAGCCGTCACGTTGCACAACCCGATCACTGGCTGGTCGTTCATCGTTATCTCCGCATTTCGGCCCATGTATGATTCGGCCATGCGCACAGGGTCCCCTCGCTAATTATCCGCCCATCCCCAAACCACCATTTCAATCGCCGGCTGGCTCCTTTCTGATAAACAACATCTTGCCTAGAAAACCGTGGTCCGTATCTTTTTCGGAGACTATGGTGCATGACTTCGAGCGGATCAGTTGTCTGATGTCATTCAGATCGTATTCGTACATTGGTACGAACGGAAAATTCCGTCTTTGCACAAGGTTCGAAAGGCGGTGCATGCCCGGCACGTCGCGGTAGAGCAAAAATCTCAGCCTGGTGAACCACGCGGCGGTATGCTCGTAGGTCACATGGACCATTCCTACGCCGCCAACCGTCAGCCGTTCGGCAAGTTTGGCAATTATTCCACGGCCAACCGGCGGCGGAATGTGCTGAAGCACAATAAAGCAGTGAACAAGATCAAAGCTCGCCTGATCATCCGACAGAAACGAATCAGCCTGTTCAAATCGAATATTCTCGAGGTGCCGCGCGGCTGCATTCCTTTGTGCTTCATCAAGCATTCCAGGCGAAATATCCACACCAGTGATCTTTTCACACCTTTCGGCGAGCGGGATGAGAATGCGCCCTACGCCGCATCCATAATCGATCGCCGAACGCGGCTTCAGCGCCTCGCTTCCGGCCGCCTGCTGCAGATCGCGCCAGATCTCATCCAGATGCTCACGGCCGAAGCGAAAAAATTCGGCCTTGGCGGCATCGTCAAGATTCGAATGCCGAAACTCGTCCTCGCTCATCACCGCCCAGTAAGGGTCGCGTACGCCAAGTTCCGTCCATACAGCGTTGTCCTGTTCTTTCGTCATTACTCGCAAAGCTCAATCCGTCACATTACACAACCCGATCACAGGCTGGTGGAGCATGGTTATCTCTGCATTTCGGCCCATATACGACCGGGCCATGGCGATGGCTTCGGTCAGGTTGTCCGCGCGGTCCCAGCCGAGCATTTCGGGGACGTGGGCGTTTTCGGCACCGGCTACAATTACTTTGCCTACGTGTTGGCGGCCGTTTTCGCCCCAGTACCACATAAAGAACGGGTGGGCGCCGTGATAGGCGTTGCCGCGGCGGTACATTTCGACGTAGGCTGGGTTGGTGGCGAATTCCCGTTCGTATTTTTCGCGGAGATAGAAAGCATCGCGCGATTCGGGCAGGAGCCGGTGGAAAAATTCGATATATGACGGGTGGAAATTATGGTCAAACTCGTCGAAGCACGGATGCGTTATAACCATCACGCCGCCTTTTCTCAGCAGCGGCTTGTTGCGATACATATTAAAGTGATACCCAAGCGCCATCACCTGCACCAGTAGCGGGTTTAACGCCGAATAGACGTTATACGGCGAAATATCCGGTATGCCAGAGATCAAAATATCGCACTGCCCTTTCACCGGAATTTCGTATTGCCGGTAATTGAGTTCGAGTATTTTTTCATGCACCGGTTCGGTCAAACCGGCGTAGCATCCGATCAATTCATACTGTGCAGGGATAGCGTGCAGCATCTTTCGCCGGGCACCACGTGGAAGTTTTGAAAACGTCCGCTTCATTGCTTCCCATTTCATCCTGTCCATGAACGAAAACTCGTCCTCGTTCCGCGTCAGGATGTCGTAGCCCTCGGTGAACATCTTGTTGTTCAGGGCGGTTTCGATGTGAAAGACCTTGCAGTTTTCATCGACCAGCTTACCGAGCCGAATCACTTTATGATTGAGCACCGATCTCGGCGGGTCCATGTAAGAATCCGAATCCCTGATCGTCTGCGGCTCGTGATGCGCCCGCAAAGATTCGTAATCGCACAAACCGACAGCGACAGATTTATGCCCGCCGTCCATAGGGACGAGGTTGATGTTCAGATAGATCAGCAAGTCGCTCTCGATCGCTCGTTTGTTCACCCGTAGCGGCTCGTTGTGCCGCGTGTGGCCGAGTGTGACCAGTTCGTCATCGGCCTCGGCGTCGTGGTTGTAATAGCGGTCGGGATAATACTCATCAAAGATCGCCGAGCCTACCATCCGCTTCATTTCCCACGCTGTCATCTTGCGGTGCAGGCTGTTGGCGATTATCAGATGAATGTCGTCCACGCCGTTCGCCGCGCACATGTCCAGCACCACCTCAAGCATCGTCTGCCGCATGTCCGGCAACGCCATCGGCGGCAGCGGCAGCGAGATGTCGTCCATCGCTATCGTCACCCGCATCCCCGGCCCAAGCAGCGCATAAAGCGGCTCCATCTCCAGCGGATGATTCACCGCGTAGCGAATGGCGGCTTCCCGATTGGGCAAACCCTTGATCGGCGGATTCGGATAAATAACCCGCGTCCCCACCGGAATGTCCTCAAGGATAAAATCCTCCCCATTCGGCATGATCCGCGGCGCCGAGTCCTTGTCAATGTACACGATCGATTCGTGCGTTTTGCGTCTTAGTGCTAGTGCCATATTCTTTTAGCCCGCAGAGCGGGCGACCAGCATAAAGCCTAGGGCGTGAGCCCTAGGAACATCATTCAAATCACCGAGAGCCCGCAATCGCGGGCGGCAGCGATCCAATTTCCAAATATCGTACCTCTAAATAATTATCAACTGACTCAACTGCTCGATCCGGAGTCAAGAGCGATTTTGGCTCAACACCCACAACATGAGGAACATATTTCTCATTCTTAAGCTCCGAAAGGATGTTTGACTTTGCGTTTCCCTTACCGGCATGGTGATAAATCTGACCTGTGACTATAAGATCGTATTTGCTTTGGCCTTTTACCAAAGACTTCAGCACATTAGAGTTCTTAAGTTTCGTGTTGTTAACAAAATCCACGCTCCAATCGTTTGTTTTGACCGAATGTTTCGTAAAATACGCCTGCAATTCCTGCGTGATTGCGTCAACATTCGAAACCTCTCCGAGCACACAGATATTGAACGGTGTTGGAATCGCCAATCGTCTTGTAGCGCCTTTATTTTCTTTCTCCGCGGCTGTCCCCATGGCCTTCAAGTTTTCTTGCGCTTGCTGGAGATCAATTTCGAGGAGTTCCTTTTTCGCGTTAGCGTCTTTCAGTTCAGCCGTAACTTTGGCAAATTCATCTTCATAATATTTAAGAAGCTCTGAATCATCGTCCGTTTTTTCGGCCTTGTTTTCGAGTACGACCTGACTACTTTTCGCCCACCGCAACAGCCTTTCTTCAAATAATGATCTGAAACTGTCAAGGCTTTGATCCTCGATGTGGCGGAAGAATTCGGCAAAGTCGTCGGGTGAAAGAACGAAGAATCGAAGTTTCTCTTTTTGAGCGTATTTGGTTAAATATTCTTTTCCGGCACGGAGTTTAAGAAAATTGTCCGTTGCAAACGCTTTGTCGTCTTTTATTTCAACGATCAAGACTTCCTTTTTTGTCTTTATGACGAAGTCAGGGTAAAAGCCGTACTGATGGCCATCCGGTTTCTTGTACCCGATGCCTAAATATTTACTGTCACGAACTCCATTCTTGAACCACCACCGAGTTTCGTCGTCACTGGATTCCAACAACTCGATGAATTTCTCCTCTGGATTGGATAACTCAGGCTTTCCGGTAGCAGAAACTCGTACGAAATAAGACTGTGAAGCTTGTTCCTTTAATATTGACTTTCTCGATTTTGCCAAGGGCGCATAATTGACCTTGAACAGACTTACTCCCTCAGGAACTTCCCAAGCGTCATTTGAAACGATTTGATCTCCTTTGTCGGGGAGACTGCCGTAGATCTCCTTTGCTCTCGCGATTAGGTTAACAAACTTCGGGCGGTTATTGCCTTGAGTAACTACCCTTGCAATACGATCTTCGTCACCATCGTCAAAAGCGTCTTTGAACCATGACCGAATCGCTGATTTAATGGCGCCGGATGAACTTTTCGGCATGTATTCCGGTCTGGCTTGTTCGACAGTCCATCTTCCGTAATCATCTGAGATTTGCTTCTGTCCCTTGCGATAGGCATATTCCCGCTCAAAAACAACAGTCTGCTTTTTATCGATTTCTTTCACTGAGCCGCCAACCATTATCTTTTTCTGAACTTCTTTGACGTTTGCATTGATCGAGTCTTTTGTACCAAGTTCCGATGCCGCCTGAAGAACGCATTGTTTGAAATCTGACGATATACGTGTTAGCTCAACCTTCCTGCGTATGAATTCCGAGACGATCTTCACCGGACGTTCATAGATATTTTCATCACGCACCATTTGGAGTTCGCTAACATAATCGCCAGCAAGTTCGTCAACGATGTCAAAATTATGCGAGGCGGTATACACGTATCCAACATTCAGTTCAGGTTCCTTGTCGTAATGAATCTGCTCCGGCATTCGCATGATGCGGCCAAGCGTCTGAATATTGAACCTATAATTCTCGGTGCTCCATTCGCGTTGAAGAAACAATATGGCAGCCCGCGGACAATCCCAACCGACAGCGATAGCTTGCTTGAAAATGAGTACGTCAACCGGACTGTCATTCAGCTCTAGCAGATCTCTATTCTCTTTCTTATCCGAAAGCCAGATCGCAAGGTTGCCTTTGCTTGTCGTATGGTTGCGATCTGCCAACAATCCGATAATTTCATCTTCGGGATTTGAGGCTTCGCCTGCGCGTTTGTCAGGAACCTGAACAAGCAAAAGTGGATTGATATTCTTCCCAAGGGCTTTGTAAGCGTCTTTTAGTTTTAGCCGCCTTCTTAACGCGATGTCGAGCATACCGGCATCGTCACTCATGCCCGGCGCATATGGATTGATAACAACTTCTTTCTTTATCATTCCTTCGGCTATAACTGCCCCGAGCGGGATTTCTATGACACTGCCCGAAAGTTCACTCGGTGTCGCGGTCATTTCGATTATCAGCGCCGGGTCGATTTCGGCGATGACTTCCTTAGCCTTTGCAGCTTTCGCGATCCGGTGGCTTTCATCTATTATCAGGACTATCTTTCGGCCTTCTTCTTTGGTGTTGGAGCAGACTGTCTTTAGGTTCCAGTCACGCTCATTATCCAGCCGAAATACGTTATTAGTTTTAATGAGGCTTTCCCAGTTGAAGAAAACTATCTCGTTTTGCTCGATGGTGGTGTCGTTAATCTCGTCAACCGAAATGCACTCAAGCAGCCGTTCGTCTTCAAGATAGCGAGAAAGGTTTTCGCGGCTTTGTTCGTGCAGAGAGTTTACAGAGATCCAGATGAATGCAAGTTCCTCGCCAATTGCCTTGACGATATCCGCAAGAGCTTGCGAGATCATATAGGTCTTGCCCGAGCCGGTCGGCGCCTTAAAGATAATCGTGCTTTGAGGGCGATATCTATCCTGCAGCAGTCTCACCGCTGTATCGGCAATTTCCTTTATATAATCTTTTTGAAATCTTACGTCCTTCATTTTTTGCGCAATTTGGCGTTTCGGCGATAGACGTTCAGTATCGCTTCGGGAATCGCTTTGATCTTAACTTTTACACTCTTCGCCAGGCCGGCAAAATCTTCCAGATCGTAATCCTTGTCATAGCTGAATACGTAGATCGCCGTCGTGCCTTTTGGCTGTAATTTGTTCAGTTTTTCTATGCAGTCGTCGATGGCATCTTCGTCATAGATGATCGCCATTGAGTGTTTAGCGTTCTTAAATATCGCCCATTCGTTTTTCCGTTTCGAGGCCGCAACCTTCTCGAACGTATCTTCCGCAATACAAAGTAATTCCGTGCTCCGCGAAACCAAAACACGCTTGTCATTATCGGTCAAAACAAAGGGCACAAAATCCGTCGTGAAATATTTCAGGTTTGCAGGTCGCTTTGAGTCATCATCTTCTAACACTCCGTAAACGCGAAGATACTCGTCTTCGACTTTCGTTGAGAACTTCCCAAATTCCTCACTCCGCTCTTCCATTATTTGTTCGATTTGATCGAAAGTGCTTTCTATATTCTTAATGGCAGTCAGGTTAAGCTTAGTTTCAAATACCAGTTGTTTTGAGGTATCAAATCCCGCGTTGCCGTTTATGACGTGTTTGAGACGTTCGTATGAAACTTCCTCAGCGATCTTATTCTCGTTATTCGTAGAAAGAATAAATCGGCGCTTGCCCCCGTCAGCTTTGTTCATTTCCAACACCGCTTGCCCCGTGGTCGCCGAACCAGCGAAGAAATCCAAAATCAAAGCATCCTTTTTTGAAGTTGCAACTTTCAGACAATCGATGACTGCAAACAAAGACTTCGGATAAGAAAACACTTGTGTAGCACCGAAAATCTTTGCTAATAAATTTGTTCCGTAATCTGTTGAAGAATACTCTGCTTTATCAAACCAAGTTAGCGGAAGCATGCCTGATGAATCTACCCGCGATTTGATATAGATTCCTAAATTTCCTTTTTGATCTTTACGGACTGTAAACTCGTCTGGCTCATCAATCACCCGTAAATGGCTTCGTTTCCATGTTTTTTCTTCACCAGTTCCATTTATTGGAAAAATCACTTCTTCATTGGATTTGGGACTTTCAAGGATTTCCCATTCAGATGATATATCCTTCCAATTCATCTTAGGAATTCGCAACTTTCCGTCGACATTCGCGAAGATGGGATAAAACAATCGCCTCCTTGCTGTTCTATTGGCGTTAGCTCCACCATGCTTTCGAAAATTTACCCACTCATATTTGCTAACCGAATCTTCATGATCGTAACGAGCAATTTGTTGTTCGGTTCTTTCAAGCCTGCTTATCCTAGCTTTCTCAGATTTTGCGAAAAAAAGAGCATATTCATGAGCAACCGAGAAACCCCGTACAGTTGACCGGCCCGATGGATTGTTGCGAATAGGAACGGTTCCTAGATAATTTGCTTCGCCAAAAATCTCTTCAAGCAAAATTGTAAGTCGCGGAACTTCATAGTCGTCGATGGCAACACAAATAATTCCGTTCTCGGTCAAAAGAGGTTTAGCCAAGCGAAGACGTTTGCTCATCATCGACAGCCATTTGCTGTGTCGATAACGATCGTTTGCATCAACGAATGCATTGTTGTATGTCCAATTCTTTGCTCCAGTGTTGTAAGGCGGGTCGATATAAATAACGTCGATCTTTCTTCGATGAGTAAAATTCAGGGCAAAAAGTGCGTGGTAATTATCGCCCTCGATCAAAAGATTCGTCGGGCCGTCAGGGTCTTCGGCAATTTCCTTATCAGGCTGATGGACAAGAACCGGCAATTCGCGCTCACACCGCTCCGCAACTTCTTCCGGCTTGTCTTCCCAAACAAGCCCGTAGCGCTTCTTCTCAAGCTGCGCGATCTTTTTTAGCAGCTCATCCTTCGACAGATCTGAGTACCTGCTCTTTGCCATATCTTTTATTGATCATCCGGGCTTTCTTCGGCTTCGTCGTCAAATCTAAAATCGTCAAAAGAAATTTCTCGCGGCGGATCATCCGGGCGATCCAGAATTATCTTCCAAGTCTCCTCATCGATCGGACACCTGCGAAGTAATTCGATCAGCGATTCCTTAGGGTGATCGTTGCTATTCCTAATTGATGTTTCATTCGCTTCGTTCATCCTTCCTGCCCGCTCCTAAGCGTTTATCAAAAGCCTCAATCGCCTCGATGATCGTCTCGACCGCCCGGACATAAAATTCCGGCTGGATGTTTGCAAAATCGTCGGTTGGGCGGTGGTAGTCTTTGTGGTCCTCGACGCCGAAGTAGATGAACGGGATCTTTTCGCGGTGGAACGATCCCTGGTCGGATTGATTCGTCCAATCGTCGCGGCCGAGTTTTGGGTCGTCGTGGCCGAGGAGCAGTTTCACGCCCGCCTTTTTCTGCACGGCTTCGAGCACCGGCTTTAGCTGCGGGTTTTGAAATGTGCCGGTAGCGTAAAGTTCGCCTTTATCGTTCCGCGAGATCATATCCATGTTGATGTTCAACAAGATAGATTCTTTTTTCACCGGCAAATTGGCCACGAAATACCGCGACCCGACCAAGCCTTTTTCTTCTGCGTCAAATGCGACGAAGATCAGCGAATGTTTCGGCTGGTGCTTCTTGAAATACGACGCGATCGCGAACAACGCCGACGTGCCAGAAGCGTTATCGTCGGCCCCGTTATATATCTCGCCCCGATTGATGCCGACATGATCGTAATGCGCGGTAACAATAATGTACCTGTCAGGCGAATTCTTTCCTTTGATCCGCCCGACGAAATTATCTCCTTTCAAGACATCCGTCGTCCCACGCAATTTAATATCGAAATTCTGCTGATAGCTGGTACCGAACGGCTGGATCCCCGATTCCTTGAATCGCTTTTCAACATAATCGCGGGCCTTCTTCATCGCCGGCCTGTCCGCCGAACGGCCTTCCATGTCGTCTGCCGAAAGCGTCTGAATGTCCCCCAGCAGCCGTCCGGCATCGAACATCTTCGACGCCGGGCCCGTGGAAGCAGTGTTTCGCCTTCCAACACCGACCTGTGCCGAAACCGCGACGGCCAAGACCGCCAAAACAAACCAAAATTTCTGTCGCCAAATAAATCTCATTTTGCGTGCAAAACCTCTGTGTCCTCTGTGTCCTCTGTGGTGAAGAAGAAGTTTTCACCACAGAGAACACAGAGCGCACGGAGTTATTTCAGATCCAAAATCGCCCAATCGTGCTGCCGAGCTGTCTGTTTCAACCTAAAATCAGGACACACCGCAACCGGATGGCCGACTATCGAAAGCATCGGCAGATCGGAAATCGAATCGGAGTAAGCGTAAGATTCGGACAAATTTATATTCTCCCGCTCGGCATATTCGCGTATCCATTTCGCCTTGGTGGCTGATGCCATCACCGGCGGCAGAACGCGGCCGGTCGCGTAGCCGTTCACAAATTCAAGCCGATTGGCCACATAGTCATCGATCCCTAAAAATCCCATCAACCGGTCAATAGTGAAATCTAATGCCCCAGTCAGCACAACCTGCCTCTGGCCGATCTTTTTGCCTTGCGCGATCAGTTCCGGAGTTCCTGAAAATATCGCCGGCTTCAAAACTTCCTCAAACAATTCGTCCGAGAAATAACGCAGCCGATCGAGCGAGAAGCCTTCATAGCTGCGAAAAAACACTTCGTTGAATACATTCCGCGAATAAAGATCGGTGACCCCAAAGAACGGCAGCTTGGCCAGCGTTCCCACCGATTTCTTCGCTGTTTGCCACAAACCTTGCTGCCGTTTCGCATAAAACGCCAGCGTATGCACAAGGTTTGTGCTTACCAAAGTTCCTTCAAGATCGTAAAATGCAGCCGCCTGTCCGATATTATTCATCTGAAAACTATGTTATTTTAACTGCGATCTGCTTGTGAACATCGTGATTCAAGAAACCCGATTCTAACACGCAAGGATGATTTTGCGATATGAAACGGAGCAAACTTTACATT
>JADYZI010000323.1 GCA_020853255.1 Acidobacteriota bacterium | reverse complement strand
TTCCTCGTCAGCTTTAGCCTTCGCCTCAGCCGCCTTTGCTTCCTCGTCAGCTTTAGCCTTCGCCTCAGCCGCCTTTGCTTCCTCGTCAGCTTTAGCCTTCGCCTCAGCCGCCTTTGCTTCCTCGGCGGCCGGTGCGGCCGCCGCTTCATTCTTATTCGCCATGATCGCTCCTTTATTCAGTCGCAAACGGCTGCATCCACGCCGGGAACCCGGCACCCGAGAACGCGACCGAACCATCCAGGATGACCGACGCCGTCCGATGCAGCTTTGCAAAGCCCGTCATTATCGACGCGAACGATTGCTCGATCTGCTTCGAGATGATCTTCTCGGTCTCGACCATCAGCGGCATCGCCGTCAGCTGTATCAGCGACAGCGAGTCGTCTTGAAAGATCATCTGGTTCGCCGGTGTACTCGCCGAAACGAACAGCTCCTCCGGCATCGTCAGCGGCGTCCGCAAGCGCGTTGCCAGAAGCGGTGCACCCGGAAACTGCTTGTCCTTTACCTCCGGCAGATTCAGATAGCTCAATGCCGTCGTCGCATTGCCGATCGCCTGGTTGAACGTCCGCCCGATCAACGCACCCTGAATGGCCAGCCGGGTCAGGTCGAACCAGGTGATCTTGTTCGTCGTGCTCTCCACGCCGACCACCGCCGCCGCTTCCGCACCGCCCGCCTGCTCGCCGTTCACGATCGTATCGACCGCCATCGCGTTCAGCGTGTGCCCAAGGATGCGGCCCGCGTCCTCGAAGAAGATCTGCACCAGCGACAAAGTGTTGAACTTTATCGCCTCATACGTGATCTTGATGCCGCGGGCCTTCTTCTTCACAGTCACCTGTTTTGACCCATAGCTGACCGAACCTTCTTCGATCGTTGCGGCCTCGGCCGAATCGACCAAAGTCGCCTTCGAAAGGTCGATCTTCGGTATCGTTGCCGTCGGCTGCGGAATGATCTCTTCCCGCACGATCAGGTCCTGATAAAAGCTTCCCTGGACAATGCCCAGGTTCAGCGGTGCCAAAAACACATCCGGCGACATGAACCGCTGTGCTCCGCCGTCCGCCGTCACCGGCCCCTGGCTGACATACGCCTCATGCGCGCGTTCACGCATTTCACGCTGTGCAATGCCAAGCCCGCGTCTGACGCCGTCGCGAACAACTTCGCTCATCAGGTAGGCGTTGTCCTCGTTCGCCATCAGATCCTTCACCAGCGTCCGCTGCGGGTCAATGCCGAGCTCCGCATACAGGTGCTCAGGTGCCAGCGGCTGCTGCGACGAATCGGTGTAGTTCTCCGCCATAAATTGCCGAAGCCCGATGTCCCTGCCGCCGTCCTTGTTTTCGCGGACGGCGTTCATACCGACCACGATCTCTTTGACTTTTCCCTTAAGTCCGTGACTCATAGTTTTGCTTCTCCTTTTGTCCGAGTTACGGACCCTTTAAAACACCAGCACTTCGCCAACGGTGCCGTTCGCTCCTTTCCACACTACGCCGAATATCCTTTCCACACCGTCCGTGCCGCTCACCCAGGCCGCCGCCACGTTCTCGCCCGTTGTGCCGTCCGGTGCCGCCAGTTTCACAAACGCACCGGCCGCGATGTTGCCCGAAAACAAGATCTCGATCAGCTCTTTCGCGTGCGTCTCTATCGTGCCCGGGCCGTTCGCTGACGTCGCCGGCACGACAAGCCGCCCGATCGGGTGGGCGTTCGCGTCGGCCTTGGCGACCGTCTTGTTGCCCGAGATTTTCATGATCGTATCCTTCGGCAGATTCGCGGTCGCAACCGTCGCCGGAACCGCCAAACCTTCTACTGAAGCTCTAAGTTTCATTGCTGTTCTCTCCTTTCTGGTTTAGTGCAGTCCGACTCGTACCGTCGGCTTGTTCTGCTTGTTCACACCGCCCGCGGCCTCGACCGCCGCGGCATCTTCCTGCGACGAACGCCCGTCTTTCGGGAACTTGTCCGCCGCTTTTTTCTGGTAATAGGCTCCAAGCTGCTGCAGCTTTTCAACACCCGCTTCATGAATCGTGTCGGCAACCGCCGGATCAAGCTCGCCGGTCTCCGCTCCAAGCTCGGCGATCTTCGCCAAGCGAGTCACTTCCGCCCGCTTTTCCTCGACCAGCGTATCGCCGGCCTTCGCCCGTTTTTCCAGCTCATCGAATTTGACCTGGTCAAAGGTTTTCACCTTCGCCGAAAGTGACTCGGCGACCTTCAGGATCTCGGTTTCAGGTACGTCGTCGCCGTCAAACTCAATACCGAGCTCCCGTTTCTGTTCTGCTGTGAGTTTCATCCGTTTCTCCTCTGTCTTGAGTGACGGCGGATCGGGATCCGCAGTCTTTCTTTGCTCCCCTCCTTGGTTAAGGAGGGGTGCCGACGCTTCGTCGGCGGGGTGGTTCGCCGACATATCGGCAAATTCCGCATCATCGCTCCGTTTCTTCGCCAGCCGGTCCGCTCCCTGGAACACCAACGAGGCTTCCCAGTATTCAAGGATCTCCGTCACCACCAGCCGCACTATCTCTCCCTCGACCTCTTCGCCGAGCAGTTCAAAGAATCTCCACCGGTTCTCGGCCGCGATCTCGGGATGCGAGAATTCAAACTTGAACAGCACCGTCATCGACGTCGAATGTATCGCCGGCGGCTTCATCAAAAGACCGCGTGCTATCCGCGCATTCATCAACGCGTCGATCTTGTAAGTCGCGTTGATCCCGGCCTGTCCCTCCGCCTGCTCGCCAGCCTCGTCCCACTCGACCGCACTCACCGCACCAAGCCAGTTGTTTATGTCAAAAAAATCGTGGTTCGGATAAACCGTCTGATTCAGCAGCTTCGGCACCGAACTTTTGAGCACGTCGTCCTTCGACCAGTCGATCCAGTGCCCCGGCACCACCGTTTTCGATATCGCCCTGAAATCGACCGTAATGTAATCCTCGGCCTTTGGCAGCACATCCGCCGCCGCACGGTAGTTGAAATTGTCCCGCTTCCCGGCGCGTTCCGGGTTCCACTGCGAAGCCGCCGCGATCTCCGCCAGTCGTGCTTCAAGGCCGTCCGCCGCCCTTACAGTGGCCGACGCCAGCGGCGACCGCAGGCCAACCGCCGCCGTCTGCTTCTCCATGCTGACAATCTGAATTCCGTTTACGTTTTTCATTTCCAGTCGTCTAGCTGCTTCGCCGGCAGCGGTCGAATATGCTTTGCGTGAAACTTGCCGGCAGATCTTCCGTCCTTGCCGTCAAACTCTTTCTTGAACCGTTTCCAAAGGCCCTCGTCCGTATCGACATACGCGTATGCCTTTCCGGACTTGAACCGCACGATGATCGTGTCACCGTCAACAAACGCCGCCGATTCCAAATTACTCGAAACTATGGGCTGAAATTCACTCATTACATTTCTCCTCGAACTATCGACCGCATCAGCGTGCGTGATAACTCTCTCCGCGTCTCCGCGTCTCCGCGTCTCTGCGTTAAAACCCCACTCGCTCACTCCTCAACTCCCTCGATCACCCCTTCCATCCGCGTCCTGCAGTTCGGATGAAACGGCGGAAACCCTCTACCCATCGCCACAAGCTGGTCACTGATCGTCTTCCCGTCATCCTCGATAAACGCCTTGATCGTGCCGACCGGGTCCTTTGAGATCGCCTTGCCTATCCCCGACTCGTAAAGCTCCTTCGCAAATTCGCCCGGCTCCAGTTGGTTGAGTCTCTGGATCGCTTCCCATGCAACCCCGACCCTGACCAGCTTGCCGTCAAGCTCCTGGCATAATGCGGTCGTCCGTGCATCCAGCGTGGCGACCAGCCGGGCAAGTTCGATCTCGGCTTCGGCAAGGGTGCCGATATGCGCCCAATTTCTGACCCGCTGAACTGCCGTCTGAACAATGACGAGCGTTTGCCGGTCGGTAAGGTTCTTAAGCCGCTCACCCGCCGCTGCCCTAAAGTCCGCCAGCTCGTCGCTCGATTCTCGCCCGAACAACGCGGCTCCGTTCTCGAAATATCGTTCGACAAAAAACTTTCGCAAGGGTCGGCTCGTGTTCCCGCCGAATTTTGAAAAATAGAAATGGTCGAGCTCTCCGATAAACCTGATAGACACCCGATCGGGACCGCCAAGTTTGACGCCGATCGGATCGGCGTCGCCAAAGACGGTCGAGTCTCGCAGCCGGTAAAACTCATAGGTCGATCGGACGGCCGCGTTGATCGCCTTTCGTGCCCGAACGCTGCCCCAGCCGGTTGCGTACGCCCGCTCAACGTCGTCAAGCGCACGGTCCGCGAAATCGTATGCGTCTTTGAAATCGGCATACTCGTGCTCGCTAAGGAACGTTCGCAGCCGGTCAACAGCAAGGCGAAGGCTATCGCTAAGATAACCGCCGACCTGTGCCGCATAGTTCTGAATGAACCGCTCAAGAATTTCATCTATCTCTTCCTCCGTTAATTTTCGGCCTAGGCTCGTCGTTGAGCCTTTTTTTTTATCGGTACAACATTCCCCGACAATTCGTCTGTCATCGCCACCCGCAGCACATCCGGCTGCCAGGTATATTTCTGCGACCTCTTGTCAAATTTCAGCACCAGCGATTTCCGCCGTTTCTGCTCCGCCGCCGCCGCCGGTTCGCGGATGACCCTTATCGCCTCTTCGGCATAGTTCAGCAGCCGCTCCTCATCGAACCAAACATCCAGCCCCAGCTCGTTCGCACCTTCGTCCGGCGATATCGCTCCCGCCTGGATCTTTTCCAGCACCGTCTTGAACCGCAGCTCCTCGGTCCTTGCCTCGTCCAGGGCATTTCGCGAGTGGGCCTTGTTAAATACCAGGCTCACCGCATCGACATCTATGCCGCCGAGCCGCAGGTCGAGCATGTACGTCCGCTCCTGTCGCCGCCTCACCACCCGCTGCATGTTCTGGACCTGTGCCGTCAGCAGGTAATAGACCACGTCCGCAAACGTCTCCGTCGTCGCATCGGTCCGTCCGTGAAATCCAGGCATCGCGTGCAGGCCCGAAAAGACCTGCTCCTCGCTCATCCGGTTCACGTCATAAACGCCCTGGGCACCCGTCGCCACCGGCGTGTGCTCGATTTTCTGATCGCGGAAGGTGACAAGCAGGCCTTTGTTAAAGTTGCCGTCCAGGGCTCCCTTCACCGCCGAAAGATATTTTGTCGCCCGCGCCTGATACTCCGCGTCCGTCTCGCCCGGTTTCCGCGGCGGTGCCACCACCGAGGCCGACACCAAACCCATCAGCCCTATCTTCTGGGCCATGTACCTGATGTTCTCCATCAGCGGCCTCTGCCCCTCAACGATCGCCTCCACCGCGGCCGTCGCCGGCGGCTTCGCATACGGCGAATTCTCAACCGTCGCCAGGGCAAAATATTTGTACGTTTCCGGGTTCAGCCTGATCAGCCCGAATGAATGGTCCCGCACTTCACGCCGTACAAAATTCGCCGATTGCTGAAAAGCTTCGTATTCGTCCCGTTCCGCGTTGTACCGAAACCTGATCTGCTCCACCGGCACCAGCACCACCTTCTCAACGCGTCCGGCCGCAAAATTAACAACGTCCTCGCTCGATATCGCACCCGACCAGGCAACCGATGCTAGATACTGGTTCAGCAGCCCATCGACCCCGACCCCGTGCCGATAGATCCGCGAGGCCGATTCGTTCAGCCGCTCCACCGCCTTCTCAGCGATCGCGTCCGACGCCGCATCCACCGCTATCGAATGTCCGGGGTTCCCGAGGTTCACAATGTTCGCGACATACTGCGAAACGTCCGGGTTGTAAAGCCAGAGACATTTCAGGGTTTTGAGCATTTCAAAATCGATCACCGGCGACACCGACCCGAACACGCTCGTATATGCCGACATCGCCCCGTTCAGCGATTCGTCCGAAGACCGCCCGCCGTCCGGCAGCTCTATCCCGCCCATCCGGCGAAACATCGCGTATGCAATTTTCAGTCGTTCAAAAAAATTCATCTCGCCTTAGCGGGCGACTTCTTCAATAGATCGCCCCTGCCATACTCAACACCCTCACCCTTACCCCAACATCCTCTTTCGCAATTGAAAGGAACAGAAACGGACAGAATCGAAATCTCCGTGTCCTCTGTGTCTCTGTGGTGAACCCATTCTTCACCAAAGATCATCACTCCAATCAGGCACCTCGACCGTCTTGCCCGCGAGATCGTGAAAACAGTCGCTCAAAAACTCGATCCGCCCATCCCGTACAAACGAGTGGCATCTGCTCGGCTCATGATCCGGGTTGCACAAGAGCGAGGGGCTGAATGTCGGACTTCGCAGGTCACCGCTGAACGACCACCGTTGATCGAAAACATGGGGACACTTGCAGCCCGGACAATAGAACACGTAATGATCCGGTCCCTCATGACATTTCCAAACCTTATCCGCCATCCTTTCTCTCCGTGTCCTCTGTGCCTCTGTGGTGAATCTAACTTTCACCGCGCGTACCCAACCTCCGGTACCACGCCCACAAATCCCATGAACTGCCCCAGCAGTTTCACCCGCACATAATTCGCGATCGCCAACGCGATCACCCGATCGTCGTGATAGCCGCTCATCGCTCCCCACTTTCCGTTGTCAAACCACACGCACGTTCTCGCTTCCTCCGCCCACGCTTCGTTCGAAAGCCCGATCTCCCCGGTCCTCACCGCCCGTTCAAGCTCAATCGCATAATCGGCCTTGTTCGCCTCGGTCGTCGGCAGCCCGAATTCCGCCTGGGCAAAAGCCTCGTCCGCCGTCAGGTCTCCGTCCTCTATCTTTCGTTGTAGCCGCCGGTCCAAGTAGCGAAATACATATTCTTCCGGTATCAGCTTCTGCAGCTCGCGGATCGTGGCGATGCCGGTGTTATTCCGCTCGACCACGCAAACCGCCCGGTTGTACCGCTCGTGAAGCTCGGCCACGCGATAGGCTAAGAGGTCCGGCGACCGCTTCAACACTTCCGAGTGCACCTGCCGCCCGGTCATCAGGTCGATCACCTCGATCGCCGACGGATCTCCCGTCTCATGTCCAAGCGATGTATCGACGCCGATGATGTATTCCGTCGCGTCCCGCGGATCTTCTTCCGGCAAACACGTCACCTTCAAATATCTACCCTGGATCACCGGCCGGCCCGTCTGTTCAAAGCAGTCAACGTCGTTTTCCGGGTACTCGATCTTGAACTGTGCCTCGCCGCCCGGCAGCTCCGCTATCTTCGCCCGCCGCCATGCCAGAAACTCGGCAACGTCGTCCACATACCAATGAGCCCATTTCTCGACGTGCCCTTTCCGTTTCAAATGGGCGAGTATCAGCTCGCAGACGGCCTGCTCGTCCTCGCTCACTTTGGCCTGGTCAAACCGGTTTCGCTTGGCGATCCGGTCGGCCTCCGACAGCGCACCAGCCGGTACCGACCAGATCTCCTTGAGCGTTTGCCCCGGAAGGAGCAAAACCCATTCCTTCTTCCGTCCCTGGGCAAACCGCGAACCAGCCACCCGATACGACCGCTTCCACCACCATTCGAAGAAGAACGATTTCCATCCCGCCTCGCCCTTCTTCCCCTGTTGATAGATCGCGTGCGTCCAGTCAATGCCGAACGCTGTCGATTCCACCGCAACCCGTCCGCCCTGGGCGGCTTCAAGCAGCGATGTCGCCGCCTTCTTCGCATCGCCACGCCAGAACGGCGGCTCGGTCAAATGAAGATCAGTGATCGTCTGCCCGCGGCCTTTCCCTTCATGCCCCGGCTGAACGCTAGCCGTCGATACACGCGAGTTGATCGTCCCCTTGACCGCATCCTTGAACTCGATCAGGTCCTCCGAGTAATATTTCGTCTCCGGTTTCAAATGCGCCGGCAGGTTCTCGTACATCACCCTAAAGTCCGCCCGAAACTGTGCCTCGGTGTCCGGGTCGTGCGGAACTATCCGCACATTCCGTCCCGAATTGATCACCGCGTTGGCAAAGAACGCCGCCTTGAAATAGGTGGACAGTCCTTGCCGACGCGATTTGATCACGACGTCCCGGCCCGTCAATTCGGCATGTAGATGCTGCTGGATCTCATTGAGTTTCAGCAGCGTCAGCCTGTTCTCATCAAAGGCGTCGCGAACATAGATAAAGTTTTCAATGAACAACCGCTGCGTTTCCCGATCGTGCCAGCGTGCACGCCACCAACTCAGTGGCTTCAAACTAATGTCGTCGTCGTCAAAGCTAAGTGAGCAGGCTAAACGGTTCGCCGCCGCCTTCATCCGCTCTATCGCCTGCTCCGTCGAACTCGGTTTCCTCTTCGCCATAATGGGCCTTCGCCATCTCGGCCAGCCTGTCGCCGTGTTTCACCACCACCTTCGCCGCCGCCGCGTCCAGTTCCCCCAGCCAGATCAGCAGCTTCTCGTAACCCGAAACGAACGTCTCAAGGTTGTCCTGGCTTAGGTCAAGGTTCTTGCGCGCGTCGATCTCCAGTTTGCAAAAATCCCGGTACGAATAGACCTCGTCTCTCGTCGCTATTCCGGCCGCCACCTTCGTCTGCAGTTCTTTCCTGACCGCCTTGATGCCCAGGTACAGGTCCTGCTCATCATTGTTCGCCGACGTTGCCAGTTGCAGCAGGTGCAGCTTGAGCGATTTTTCAAAACCGTAAAGCTCGACCCATCCAAGCTTTTCCCGTGCAACCCGTCCGCGATACGCCTTCTCCTGCCGGCCCACCAGGTTCGACTTGCGCCAACCCGGATACTGCTTCTGCATTTCCCGCTGAATGGCGTCAAAGTTTCCGCCGCCGTATTTAATGTACAACCCGCGGGCCTTCTCAATCGCTTCCTGGTTGTATGCCATCTCTTAGTTTCTCGCGGCCCGGGAAAGTCGGCATCCCACGCGTCTCCGCAGCCATTCGCTTTTTCTTGACCAGACCGCGATCTTGTTCCCCTCCTTACCAAGGAGGGGTGGCAGCCGCTTCGGCTGACGGGGTGGTTTTATCTCCGCACGATCGCCCCGATCACTATCCCTGCACCAGCACCGACCGCGGCGGCCTTGATCCATTTCCACCCTGACCACCGGTTTTTCTTCAGAACGACGATCTCGGCTTCGTATGCCGCTATCACTCGGTCCTTTGCGGCTAGTGCCTGTTGCAGTTGCTGCCGCTCCGCCGCGTCAAGCGTCCTGATGTTTTTCAACCCGTCCGAAACCTGCCGTTCAAGGGCGATCAGTTCATAGGCGATCTTCAATTCCGATTTCTGGGCGTCGATCACCTTACGCGCGGCCCGCAGTTCCTCAAGGGCTTCTGCTACCGCCCGCCGGAACGCCTCATCAGGAACAGGGGTAGCCGAGGGCTGCGAGTTCACGGCAGAGCTGCTCTGTGCTGGGGTTATCACTGCGGCTGTTCCGCAAAGCACGGTCGTAATCAGCAAGAGCATCAAGAGTGTCAATATGGGCTTTTTCTGTTTCGGTGACTTTTGCATCTCGTTTTGCCTCTATCTCTGCCAGCTTCCTTTCCAGTTCCAGTTTCTCGCGGGCAATTTTCGCGGCCTGTGCCAGGTGTTCTTTCGCTTCCTCTTTGGCGTGGTTCGCGTCACGCTCAAGCCGTCTGACCTCGACCGTCGTTCCTACCCATTTGACCGTGACAAAGATGAACGCCGCCGCAACTATCAGCACAACCCCGATGATCGCCGCCTTCTGTCTCGGTGTCATCCCATACCACGCATAGCCGCTGATGTCTCTAATCGTCGTCATTGAGCTCCCTGATCATCGCCTTTATTTCGGTCAGCTCCCGCTGAATGCCCTGAAAGCGTTCGTCTTGCCGTTTCTCGCTCTCCTGTGCCGTCCGCAGGTTGAAATGGATGTCCGAGTTCGCCCGGTGACCGTCCAGCAGCTTTATGCAATCGTCCATCCGCACCTCGTTCTTGATTATCAATTGCGAGTTCGTCGTCACTTTTGATTCCAGCCTGATCAGCCACGCGATGAACCCGATCACGCCAACGGCGACGGGCACGATAAATCCCGGATGGAGAAACGGTGAGGGTTCCATTCGTCAAATAATGCCTCCCGGATTCAGGCCGTTCTTTACCTTGCGGATCAGCCGCCGGTTGTGCCACCACGCGAACAGGTGCAGGGCGGCACCGGGCAGCAGGAAGATGCCCGCCCACACACGATCAAAACCGTCAACGTCTTTGGCGGTAAAGAACACGATCAGCACCAGCACCGGCGGAACGATCACAAAGATCAGCGACCGCCAAAGGCTGAAATTACCCTTGCCGTCAGACACCAGCGGGACAGTTTCCTTGATCCCGTATCGGGTCATTTCCGTGCTCGAATTTATGTCCAGCAGACACGCGGCCAAAAACGCGGCCAGTCCAAATATCAGGGTCAAATAATCCATAAAGCCCTAGCTCCTAAATAATCCTATAATCCGTGACGGCTCCGGCTCCTTGACGGCCGGGACCACCTTCACGTTGTGCATATCGCCGCGTGCCAGCGTGTACTGGGTGATCATGAAAGACACCTGCTTTAGCAGTTCCTTCAGCCCCCAGAACACAACGAACGCGAGGCCTATCCAGAACAGGTACGGAAGCAGAAAGATCAAAACATCTTTCGCGGCCCGCAGAGCATCGGCCATATTGAACTGGCCGTCCGCCGAATAATTTTTGATCGTCTCGATCAGGCCCGCGGCACTCGTCGGTAGCACACCCAACCCAACTATCCATTTCCAGCCCCGCGTCAGCATTCCGCTTGGCTCCGGTGCGACCAACGTCTTGTTCTCCGGCGTGAAATCCGCTGGCACCTGTCCGCCCTGATTGACGTTCGTGATGTTCTCCGCCAGTTGCTGTGGTTGGGTCTCGGCTGGGGTATTGACGGCGGCTTTGTTGCTCTCATCACGATTTACGGCTGGCTCATCTAGCGGATCAACTTGCGGCTCTCGCCGAGACTCCGCCGCCGGAAGCTCTACGGTATTCAATGCGTTCTCGATCTCGTCATCACGAAGATCTTCAAAATCCGATACAAGCGACTTTTGAAGCACGTTCTCAAAATCGGTTGCGTAATTTGCGATAAGCTGGGCCTTGTCCCGCCCGTTTATAATTCGCCTGGCATCCAGATAATCCCTGCCGCGAAAAGTGTCGATAAAATCATCGAGTTTCTTGCCGGTGAATGATCCGTTGTGCATTCCGTCGGTCATTATCCGAAAGGCAATTTGCGGGCGAAGTGCAGCTTCAGGATCACCCTCGATCCCGAACTTGCGATAGTTCTTTCGCCCGGTTATCTGGACGTACCCGCGTCCGCGAAATCTAAATCCGTCGCCCGGTTTAGTATTGTCGAGATCGTCACGGCCATCGTATTTGTCGAAATACGAACGCCCGCCGTATTCAGTGATCGGCTCAAAAGTATTCGCCGTTTCGTGTTTGATCGTCGCAAACGCATACGCGATCTGCGGTATCGACTGCCACTTTGAACTACTCTCGAATTGACCCAGCAAAAACTCGACCGCCGTCACCTGTGCCTGCGTCAACCGCCCAAACTCACGCCGGTAATTATCAAAGAACTTTTCGCGGTCGAACTTCATGAAAATCTATATGGAGGAGCTTGCTCATTCGCCGCGTCGCTTGGTGCCCCTCCACAACCATCACTAACGACTAGCCGGCCTTGCGACGCCTTTCGCGTCTCACCAGGCTCAAATCCTTTCTTAAGAATCCTTGAGCTTCAACCCAGCCTCTATCACCTTCGTCTCCGGCCTATGCGAGATCGCGTCCAGGTCTCGCTTGCCCAGCACCGTCTCTGCCTTTGCAACCAAAATATTGATGCAGTCAAACATTGCCTCGCCCTTCGACCGCGCCACATCCAGAAAACGCTTCACATCCACAACCCGCGGCCCCAGCTTTGTCGCTATCCTGAACTCCGCCACAGCGCGCTCACCCTCAAGCCTGATCGGTTCGCCCCGTGCCTCCAGCCAGCCTTTCACATCCTGATAGATCCCATCCGCCTGTGCCTGCAGTTTCTCTATCCGCGCATCGTGCTTGTTCAGCACCGGTGCCAGCTCGTCCGCATGCCGCTCAATTATCGGTGCCAGTGCAACCTCGCGGGCGACCTCCGCCTGGCGTATTTTCCCAAGCAGCACCGCCCACTCATCGGCCCTCTCCCGCACCGCCTTCTGTGATAATTTCGCCATTTTCTTCTTACTCCCCTCCTTACCAAGGAGGGGTGGCCTTTAGGCCGGGGTGGTTCTTTCTTTAGGCCGGGGTGGTTCTGTCCCCATCCTTCAAATACTCATCACAATAAACTTCTCGATAACTTTCTCGGATCAAATATTCGATACACGCCTTTCGCTCTCCTCCGCCCGCTTCACCGCCTCATCCGCCTTCTTGTTCGCCCGGTACGCAAAATATGCGGTCACGACCGAAACGATCATCGCGCACACACTCGCAACGATCGGGGCAAGTTCTTTCAGCGTCTCAGGCGTCATAAAAAAGGGACCTGATACCGATCAGGTCCCAAATAAGGAGTCATTCGCCGTTATGGAGGAAAGACCTGTCACGGCCATCCTCTCAATTTCACGCGCACCTCTGCCAGGCTGTTTTTTTCAAACCTATTGAAATTTCTTTTTTTTTAGTTTTTAATCTACAGGCAGGGAAATGCACATCTACCAGATGCCATTATTGAATATCGATCCGCTGATCAAGCTCGGCGAGGTCGAGCGTATTCTTTCGCGGATCTTCCGGCCGGCACCCAGCCGCCCGACACTTGTCGAATGGATCGAGGACGGCACGCTCGAAGCACGCCGCTTCGGCCGCGGCGGCAACTGGTACGTTTACCAATCAAGCCTTGATAATTTTATACGCGCCAGCCAGGCCGTCAGTCAACAGAAATTAGCCGCCTGATCTATTCTTCCTCATCCACCAGCTCCGCCAGCCGCAGCAGGTCCTCATCCGTCTCCAGCGGCAGCTGCTCCGGGCCATAGATCTTCTTCATGTTTTCTTCGGCTTCTTCCGTCAGCACTTTATTCACCCGTCAGCAGCGTCTTTATAAAATCCATCCGCCCGCAGATCGGAACGCCCGTCACACATACGAACGCAAACAGGTCCGCAAACCGCTCCGATCGCGTTCGCTTTTCCGCCCGGCAATAACCGGCACGCATCGCCGCCGGCTGCCGGTAGTTCTGCAAAAAGTGTGCAAACTCGTGCCATCCCACCTGTGCCCGTTCCTCCCGCGAGATCTTCGTTGACAGAACTATCACATGCTTCGCCGTCGATTCGCAGTAATAATATCGCCCCTTCGCCACCGTGCTTGAAAAGACCAGCTCAATGTCGCAGGCGTCTATCAGGTGAACAAAATCCTGCCCGGTCATGCGTCCGCGGCCAAAATTACGAAGCAGGTTTAGTGGTTTCGGGAGATAGAATTTCATGTCGTTTCACGTGCCGCACATTCTCGTCATGGTGCGCTCTTATTTGATTTACTTTTTCTTCGATTGTCAAACCGTCCCAGTCCGCAAATATCGGCACCGATATCGCCCTCATCGGCCATCCCTCGTGCCTGTACCATTCCGCCATCACCGCCGCCGGATCGTCATGCCGCCTTATCGACCCCGCAAGGAATTCATCTATCCCTAGGCCGGTGCGGCCTTCGGTTCGCTCAAGCTCTTCGCGAACGACGGCACGGATCCGCTCGTCCAGGGCATCAAGCAGTCCCGGCGGTTCCGGCCCCCTTTCTCGTTCCCTTTCGAATATCTCGCCCTCGCCCAATAACAGCCAGTTCAGATTAACATTCGTTAAATTTCTTATCTCTTTCAGCTTGTCCGCCGCCGGCACTCGGCCTTCCAGGTAATTTCTCGCCGCATGATAGGAAATGCCGTATTTTCGGCGTATTTCGGCGGGCTTGTTCGTTCCGCACGCAACGGCGAATCGGGCGGCAAAGTCCAAATCTTTAACGACCGTTAATTTTTCACTTGACATTTGTTAACAACCGTCTACAATAGCCCTTGTCCCTTGCTTAGAAACAAAAGCATAGGGCAAGGATTTTAACATGAACGAAAAGCAAATTAAACGCCACTTCGAAGATCGCGGCCTGCGGATCAGCGATGTCGCCAAGACGATGCAGGAAGACTTCCCGGGAATCACGCTCAACTCTGCCGACGTAATGTTGCGGCAGTTGATCGCCGGGGCTCGCTGGTACCCGATCTACGCGAAATGGCTCAAGAGCAAGTTCGGCGTCACGGTCGACCAGCCTGCCTGGGTTCCGGGCGTTCGTGAGCGAATGCGCCGTCTGGCCGCGTAGCAACGAGGTCAATAGGTACCGATTCACCACCGGTAGCCTAATTTTTTTTGCCCGTTTTCGGGAACTGCAGATTTCGGCCGCGATTACAGCGGCCCTTTTGAAGGAGCAATCAATACAAATGGAATCTCACGAGCTGATGCGGCTCCTCGTCCCGGACAATTCTGTCAGGTCCGTCGCCGAGTTCACCGGTCTAACGCAGTCGCTGCTCTACGCCGAACGGCGTCCCAGCGGCAAAGACCTCACTGCCACCGGCACCCGTAACACCATCGACCGGCTCGATCTCTTTTGCGAGTGGAATCTTGATCGCAACCCGGATGTTGTCCGCATGGTCGGCGACCGCTACCAGCGCATGTACCACCGGCATGTTTCGCCCGTCGAAGGCAAGATCTCCGTTTACGATCTGCTCGCACAGCTCAGCGTCGTCAGCCGCGAGTGCGGCGAGGCCTGCTCGGCATTGGCAGGCCGTCGTTCAGTCAAACAATGCACCGTCGAAGTTGCCCAGGCGCGCCGTGCCCTGGAACAGGCCCTCGCCCTCGTCATCGCGATGGAAGAGGAATAGTTGGCAGAGCCCGGCACGTCATAGGCAGAAGCCCGCACGTTGGCAGAAGCCCGCACGAAGTAAGGGCACGGAAGCCCGGCAGAAGCCCGCACGAAGTAAGGGCATAGAAGCACACATTAACTATAGGAGTCACCATGATTCAGCCCAAAACATACAAACAGCTCAAGGCGATCTTCGCCCTTGCAAAGTCTCGCGACTTTGGCGACGAAGATCTTCGCTCACTTGCGGCCGATGTTTCCGCCGGCCGTGTCGAACGTCTTTCGTTGCTCTCATTCGATGAGGCCAACCGAATGATCGTCCATCTTGGGGGCGAGGCAATGTTCTCATCCCGAACGCCTCGCCGGACGATCAATTTCCACCGCCAGCAGGCCGGGGTAAAACAGATCGCGCAAGCCTCTCACCTCGACCTGATGTACACCCTCGCCGCCAATCGCGGCATGACCATCACCGGCCTCGCCTCGCTTGCCGAGCGGATAATAAAACACTTTCCGCCCCGCACCACCGCCGACACCAACAAGGTGATCGAGGGCCTAAAGGCCATGAACGCCCGCGACCGCAAAGTCAGAACCACCTCGCGTGAGCGGGTGGGTTCTTCAAAGGAGGCCGCATGATCAAATACTTCTCTCATCTTGCGAGCTTCAACCAGCCCAAGAACAAGCTTCAGCATCTCGCCCTTCGCTTCCTGCAGGACGAGAGCAATCAACTCGTTTACAACGAAGCGGCATTCATCGCGTCGATCCGCCAGGAGATCGACCGGCTTAATTACGAACACCAGGCTTGCACGGCCCTGCAAGTTTCAACCTACGGAATGGGCGGCCAGATCAGCATCAGCCTCGGCGCGCATTTCAGCGTCATGTTTCATCTCTATCCCGTCAAAAACGGAGGTGCAGAATAATGAAGGTAAACGTTCAATTCGTCGTCAACTGCACCGAGTGTTTCCGCAACGGGATATACAACGCCCGGCTTTTTCCGGGCGATTTTGACGGTACATGGGCAGGGGCCGTCGAATATTTCGAGGATGGCGGCTGGACACTACTGCCGTCCGGCAAATGGTTCTGTTCCGAACACAGGTCCGCGGTGCCCGGTCCGCGATCCTCGATCGAAAGGAGGGCAGCATGACAGATCTAACCACCATCGGCATCTTTCTCGGCCTCGTTCTCGCCGGCATCATCATCGGCTGGGTCGTCGGCTTTGCCCAGGGGCAGCACCACATTCTCGCCCAGCTCCACAGCCGCAGCGACGCGGAACGTGCCGACCTCCGTTCCCGGGCATTCAAGCGTGCCCGCGCACGGCTCCGCCGCGGCGGCGTTCTCAATGCGGAGGTGATCGAATAATGACCATGATCGCCGACATCGCCATTTTCCAGTGCGACCACTGCGGCAAATACGCCGCCTGCCGTGACGACGCGTCATGGACGCAGTTCGAGGCCGACTGGCATGAGGGCGTCACCCGTCACTACTGCCCGGCCTGCCGCATCATTCCTGACATAGCCGCCGCGATCTTAAGCGATGATGTCCGGTTCAAACAGGCCATCAAGGAGTTTTCAAATGCGCAACGAACCGCTTTTTGAATACATCGCCCGCTGCATTGTCTGCGCGGACACGCATGTTTCGATCAGCCCGCAGGGCCGCATCGAACGCTGCCCGCTGCTTCGCGTCCAGCCGCACAACCAGCCCGGCCCCGCCGCTCATGTTTTCGGGCGTGCGGCCCTGCGTGTTGCCGCGGCCCGCGGGCCTGTCAATGCAAAAGCGTTCGACCTTGCCCGGTTCCTTACGCGGTTCTCGTCCGCCGTTCCCTGCGAACGTTCCGAACTTATCCGTGTGCATTTTGATTATTCGGTCCATAAGCTCCGCAATCTCCATTCGACCGTTGAGGTGCTTCGCCGCGAGTGGCTCCTGCCCGTCGGCAGCCGCAAGGACGTGCCGTCCGGTTACTGGATCATTACCGAGCTTGACGATTTTTCCCGGTGGGTCAGCCGTGCCCGGTCGGCACCGATCACACAGTTGACCACCATCCATCGCGTGGCAAAGGCAAATTTTCCGCTCTTTGCCGAACAGCTCGAACTCGATTTCTGGCGCGATCTTTCAGACTCCCCTCCTTACCAAGGAGGGGTGGCAGCCGCTTCGGCTGACGGGGTGGTTCTTCTCGACAAATGACATTCCGCCGCACAAATAGCGCCCGAGGGTTGCGGCGGTCTTACAGCGACTTGGCCCTCGGCATTTTGAAAAAATAGTTTCTTATCGGCATTCCGCCGCTCGATAAACACGCCCGGAGGGAAGCGGCGGTCTTACGTGAGTTAGAGCCCTCCGGCATTTTTTGAATATAAAGCAATGTTCACAGCACTTTTGATTCTCGGCGCATTTACATTCGCGGCCTTGCTGCTCACGCTGCTTGACGCATTTATCAATTATGACCTCGACCAGGACTAAACGCGACGATCGCCTCTACGAGATCACGGCACTCACAAAGGGCCTCGTCGTTCTCGAAGCTCTCGAAGGCACCGCCTTCGAACCGGTTAGCGTCCACCGCATCATGCAGCGGACAGCCCTGACCCGCGACGCCGCCGACCGCGTCCTAAAAACGCTCCGCTTCCGCGGCTGGGCCGTCCAGAACGAACGGGGCGAATGGACAATCGGACAACGATTTACCCGGCTTGCCGTCAGCCTAAGTGCAAAAAAGGGAGAAATATGAACACAGAAAACAGAATGGATAGAAACGTTGAACCAGATATCACACAGCACCCCGCATTCAAAAAAGGGGCCGCGACGGCGATCCTTCACACGGCCGCCAGAGCTTTGCACGCCGAAGGTTTGGATGAACTCGCCGTGCCGATCGAGCTACTCCTTGCTGCCGTGGCCGCTTCCGCCGATCCGCGCGAGATCGCCTCCACCGTTAGGGTTATGTCGCTGTTTTAAATTCCTCTTAGAGGAATTTAAAAGCCCTGTTTTGTCGGTAAGTTACTGATTCTATTGAAAACGGAAATTCCTTTTTCGGAATTTAAAAGGAGACTGATGAGCAAATATCTACAAAAGATCAAAGCCGCCGAGGAAGAGATCGCGGGCGAGATCCTTGACGAGCGGATCGCCGAATTTGAAGGGCGACGCAAGGAAGAGGCATTCGAATTTCGCGGATCACTGCGCACGATCAACGCCGCCGCCCGTACGTTTTCCTCCGCCTACATTACGGGACTGATGGAGGTCGAGGAAAAGAAATACTGGCATGCCTGGGGATACGGCTCCTTTCTGGAATTCCTCGATAGCGATGAGGTTCCCGAGTTTGGGCACAATAAATTTTATGACCTAAAGAAGGTCCTGATGGCCGAAGGGCCGGATCGGTTCGATCTCCTCAACGGGCAAAAAATCCCGCTAAGAATTCGAAAGCTCCTCGCGGCAAATCAGGCGACGATCGAATTTGACGGCGACATGGTTCGCATCGGCGACTTTGAAGCTCCGGCGCACGACCGAACGGCCATCGTCCAGATATGTGAAGCATACAATGGCGCATTTCAAATCCTCCGGGATCAGAATGCCGCGAAGGACAAGAAAATCGAAAACCAGGACGCGACTATCCAAAAGGGTAGTCAGGAGAACGAGCATCTCCGCCGTCAGATCGACCACATCACCGAAACGCCCCGCTACAACCGGGCACTCATGGGCGTCGTCTCTGCGTTTTTCAATTTTATCGAGGCCGTCGGCGAGCTTGACGATTCCGAGCGGCCGTCAAAGGCGGCTGATCTTGAGACCATCGTCGGCCTCTACTACAAGCTCAGCGATGCCTACGGCGTCCATAAACCGCTTGCCGATACCCGCGAACGCGACCAGCGGATCGCCGCAATGAAGCCGGTCGAGGAAATGACCGATGAAGAAAGGCGCGCGACCTTTCTCGACCGCGCGTCCGCACTCTCCGACGATATCGACCTGGACTAGGGAGTAAGAAGCGATGGGACGTATGACCGAAGAAGATTTCTTTTTTGACAGCGGCAGCTATCTTGACACGCGGCCCTTCCGTGCCTATGCCCGGCAGATCCGCGATCTTATCCACGCCGCCGCCTCGCCGCTCTCGATCGGCGACATCCACCGGCTTCTTGCCGACGGCTGTAAACGTCATTGGACCGCCGACGCGATCGACTCGATCAAGGACATCGAACCGTGCGGCCTGCTCCCAACACGCTATCGCCCGTTTTCCCGGCCGATCCGCGGCCTCCATACCGAACGCAGCGAACGCTGGGCCATCAAACCGCCTCATCGAAAAGAGCCGGATTTTATGGATTTCACCAAGCATTAAGCCGCTTGGATTATTTTGTCAGTACCACCTCCGAGTTCGCGGGTGGGTTCTTAATAGGAGTTATTTATGCCAGAGACTGCACCACCAATTCGCCGATATTCACTTCCGCAAATGAACATCATCTCCGACCTGTGCCAAAGGCACCTGCTTGACCCAACACAGATCGCATTCGAGGGCGACGATCTCAACCCCATATTTGATTATGAGGCCGTCTCGCTGCTCTCGCTTCGCCTCACCGACATTCAAACTATCGACTGTTCGCTCATTACGCACTCCGCCGACGGACGTTCGACCTGCGAATGCACCGTCATGCTCACCGACGGCCGCTCACGCACCGTCAGCGATTCCGCCGCGATCGGCGAGGAAATGCCCGGCGGCACCCGCATCGCCGACGTCCGCCTCGCCGACAGTGTCGCCCGTTCCCGGGCATCGCGCCTCGGCATCCGTTCCGTCGGCATCAACCTTTATCACGCACACAAACGCTTCCGCGAAACTGGCGGCATTGCCGTCGCCTCTACCGACAGCGATCCGCGTGCCGCCGCCTTGCGCGAACTGCACGTTCTCGCCACCGAACTCGACCTTATTGTCGATGGCGACAAAACCGCCTATCAGCAGTTCATCGCCGATTCGTTCGAGGGCAAGACATCGTCAACCCATCTCAATGATCTCGATTTTCAGCGGCTGCTAAACCAGCTCAGGGCTATGGCCCGGCACACTCGTTCCCGTAAAACGGTGCCGGCCTGAACCGCCCGACCGGCACGGGCCCATGTACAGCCCAGCGGTCCGTGCCGTCCTTTTTGTCAGGACCGCCCGCATAAGCGGGCGGACAAGCTACTAGATATGTTAATTGCTATGGGCAACTCAAAACTTGGGCGAAACGCGATCGAGGAGATAAGGGCCGCTATGCGCGGGGCTCGCGGCACCACCGCGAAGTCCACGGCTGTGCGCCTGGCCCGTCTCCACAGCGTTTCATGGCAGCGGATCTATGAGATCACCGCCGATCTTCGGCCCGATCGTAAAAAACGGTCTGACCGCGGCAAACGCGGCTTTGAAATTGTTGAGGGCACCGATGTATGGGACGCCGCGCAATATGTCGTCGCCGATAAGCTTGATCCCGACCAGGCGCTTCTTACCTGCCAGGTGCGCGGGGCCAAACATCTCCCGTCGCTCGGCACATTTCAAAAGCTTCTGCGTGAGAATGGCCTCGGCCGAAAATCGCTCCGCAACCCGACGCGAGCCTTCCGCAGCTTTGAGGCCGCGGATCCGGGCGAAATGTATCAAATAGACGTCACCGCGCTAAAGGTCCGCTGGCAGGATGAAAAAACGCGCCGCATTCTTCGCATCGACGGCGTCGATAAAAACCATCCGCAGATGGATGAAACAAAGCTCCGCGTCTGGCAGATCATGCTGGTCGATGATTGCTCACGCATCCGCTTTCTGCGCTACGTCGCCACCACGCACATTACCAGCCGCGAAATGGTCCGGTTCGAGTGCGAGGCATTCACCCTCCTCGGCGTCCCGCACAAGCTCTACACCGATAACGGCTCCGAATTCAAGGGCTACCACGTCCGCGCCGAAAAGATCCTGCACAGCCTGCTCAAAGACGATGGCGGCTACGTCCATCTCAAACATGCCCCCGGCAACTCGCAGGCGTCCGGCAAGGTCGAGAACGCCCACAAGTGGGCCGAGAAAATGGACCGCTTCGTCGGCCTCGCCGTCAGCGAAGGGCAGGAAGTTACGATCGAAGATCTCAACGCCTTCGCCGACCGTGCGTGCGAGGCGTATAACAATAAGCGGCATCGCGTCACGGGCGAAACTCCTCTCGAACGCTGGAGTTCACAGCGCATCGTTGTCCGCAAACTCGACCCCGCCGTCATCGAATCCGCCCTCCTCTCCGATGAGTTCGAGGTCGTTCTTGACGCCGGCATGACCGTCGCTCACCGCGGCGTCGCATACAAGGTCCCGGGCGTTCAGCCGTTCGTCGATTTCGTTGGGCAAAAAGTAAAGGTGGTCGTTCCGCCGCACATCGACATCATTCTGCTGACGCTTCCCGATGGCACCGAGTACGAGCTTGAAAAGATCCTCGCAGCCGCCGACAAGGCCGGTGAGTTCCGCTCGACCGCCGACTCGAACGCTGAAAATCTGAAAAAGCGGCTCCGCGAAACCAGCCGCGAGGCCAAAAAGGCCGCAAAAGCAAAGCGGAAACAGACCGGCGAGATCTTGCCCGTCCCGCATTACAACGTCGTTATCGAACAGCCCGCGACAAACGTCGCCCGCTTTCCGCACCCCGAACGCGTCATCACCGCCGCCGAGGTCAACAAGGTCGTCCAGATCCCGTTCTCTAGTTCCCCTCCTTCCAAAGGAGGGGTGGCAGCCGTCTCGGCTGACGGGGTGGTTCCTCTTGGCGGACGGGGTGGGGTGGCACTTCCTCCAGATTACTCCGGCCGCGACATCGGCTACTGGGAGGCCGTCGCACTTTTTACCCCCTCATTTGAGGGCGTCGATCAGGCAAAGCAGTTCATGCTCGGCCTGTTCCCAAACATGGCCGGCACTGTCGCTGAATCTCAGATCGAAGATGCCGTAAAGACCCGGTCAGCGGTCCGCCCACCGCTCAGGAAGGTTAGTTAAATGTCAAAAAAACAGCCCAAACAAACCAACCTTGTCGCCGTCCGCTCGAACCGGCAAAAGATCACCGCCGATACGCCGCTTGGCCGGTTTCTGCTCAGATACGATATCGACTACGCCACGCTCGGCGAGCAGCTCCGCCTTCGCGGTGTCAGGTCTGCGTCCGGCCCGACCATCAGCCGCTTTGTCCACGGCACCGTGTCCGACAAGCTTCGCCAGCGCATCCAGCCGCCGCTTATCGAAGCACTCAGTTCTATTATGCTCGCCCGCGGCGTCCCCAAACCGGAGATCGACGCCGCGTTGTCCGAAGTTTTTGAAGAAGGAGAATACCAGCCCATGATCAGTCAGCGTCTTGAACTCAGCCCGCAGGCCATAAAGTTCTTCGGCCTTGCGAAAGACCCGTTTACCGACCCGCCGCAATCGCGCGACGAGGTCTTTATCTCGCCCGCCTTCCGGCAGGTCATCGACCGCGTCGTCGATGCTGTCCGCTACCAGGGCTTCGTCTCCGTCGTCGGCCCGATCGGAAGCGGCAAATCCACCCTCCGGGCACTCATTGAGGACCAGATCGAGAATGAGAGCAATCTCAAAATCATCTGGCCGGAGTTCTTCGACATGACATACGTCAGCCCTATGAGCATCGCCGAAGCGATACTGAATTCATTCGATGCTCCCGTTCCGCGTTCGTCCGTCAAACGCGGCAACGCCGTCAAATCGCTGCTTTCGCGGCTCTATAAAAACGGCACACGCGTCGCCCTCGGCATCGACGAAGGCCACCGCCTCAACGACCGTGCATTGTCCAGCCTGAAGAACTTTCTCGAAATGAACTCGGGCGGCTTCCAGCGTTACCTCGGCGTCATCATCTTCGCCCAGCCGGTCCTCGTCGCCCGCCTTCGCGAACCGCTCTTCCAGGAGATCTACGAACGCATCCTCCCCGTGCACATGCCCGACTTCCAGGCAGCCGCCGCCGATTATCTGGCTCACCGCCTCTCACTCGTCGGCGCCGACGTGAACGCATTGTTCGACGCAGAAGCCATCGACCTAATCAGCCGCCAGGCCACCACCCCGCTCTCCGTCGGCAACATCGCCAACGAGGCCCTGAAGATCTCGATGGAGCAGTTCAACGAAAAGAAAGTCATCGGCTCAGCGATCAAAACCAAGATGTTCTTCGAAAACCGCAAACAAGGCTTCGCCCTGCGAAAAGCCAGCTAAAAGTCAGAACCACCCCGCGTAAGCGGGTGGGTTCTTAAAAGGAGTGCCATAGATGATTCGCGTAAATACCAAGCTCACCAAAACAGAAAAGAACAAACTATCCCGTGCCGCCACGAAATTCTGTAGAGACTGGCTCCGCTCAGAGGGCTACCGCTATTTCATGGCCGACCCGTCACGCTTTCCAAAATCACCTATTTACAAGGTAACCCTTCAAGTGACGATACCGGTCGTTACAGGGCAAACCACGATCACGCGAACGCTTCAGCGGACTCTCTCCACGCAATACGTCACAGCCGTCCCGTCCGTCGTCGCCCACCATTTCGCAGACGAACCCGGCATTATCGAAGTCACCGAAGCAGAAGCATTAGCAAACCCTAAGCCGTCTCAAATCTCAAATCTCAAGTCTCAAATAAAAAAGGAGTGTAAATAGATGAAAGAATTCTTAAACCTTGCCTGGCGTTTCCGCTCAACGCCAATCGTAGATGATGATTTCGAATCCTTGCGTGACAAGTTCGATAACGAGCTTTGCCGGCTCCGCAAGACGATGCCGAAGATCGTCTGCCTTTGTGGCTCAACCAAATTCATGCATGCCTTTCAACAGGCAAACCTGACCGAAACCGTCGGCTACGGGAATATCGTCCTCAGCGTCGGCTGCAATACGAAATCCGACGCAGGGCTGCAGCTCGGAGCTGACACCAAAAAAAGGCTCGACGATCTGCATAAGCGAAAGATCGATCTTGCCGACGAAATACTGGTACTCAACGTCGGCGGCTACATCGGTGAATCAACACAGAGCGAAATCGAATACGCGGAGGCTCTTGGCAAACCGATCCGCTATCTGATCCCGTCGCAGCTAACCGATGTAGAGATCGAAGCCGTGACTGGCGACTTTCTGGAGGTGTCGGAATGATCGAAACGACACTACTCATCCGCATCGAATGCGACCGGTGCGCCGAAACCGAAATAGTTTTGGGTGATGCCCGACGCCCGGATATCGGCCATTTTGAGGGCACCTTCAAAATGGAATGCGAGGATGATGGCTGGGATTTTGACCAGAACTCCGATTATTGCCCGGACTGTATGGCGGAGGAACGAAAATGAACCAGTCCTCACCTCAAGCCCTCTCAATAATGCTCGGCTACTGGCTAGGCTTCCCATTCCGCACCGAAGTCGGTGTGCAAACCGCCGCCCGTATGGTCCGCGATCTAACCGGCCCGAGCCAATGCCCGGCACCGCGCCGCAAGCAGATCATCGTCACCGCCGCCCGATCGCTCCAATGCGACGAATCGGCCGCCGTCCTGACCGCGATAGTCGTCCGCGACCGCAGCGGCAACTACGCCATCCAGCCCGGCAAAACATGCGTCTATCACTCGATCGAAACCGCCTGCTGGAAACTAACCCAGGCCATCCTCGAACACGACCATGTAGCAGAAGCCCGCACGTAGTAAGGGCAAAATACTCAACCTATGGCTGAATCAACAAAGATCGAATGGGCCGACCACACTTTCAACCCGTGGCGGGGCTGCACAAAAGTTTCGCCTGCCTGTGAACACTGCTACGCCGAAACGATGAGTCATCGGAATCCGAAAACGCTTGGTGTTTGGGGCAAGCACGGAACGCGCGTGATCGCGTCGGAAGCGATGTGGCGAGAGCCGCTTAAGTGGAATAAACGGGCGGGCGAGGGCGCATTTGTCGCACCCTACCGTCCGCGAGTGTTCTGTGCGTCGCTTGCCGACGTATTTGAGGGACAGGATACGCTGCCTGACGGTACACGCAACGCTATCCGCGAGGCACGAAAGCGGCTCTTCGCGTTGATACACGCCACGCCGAACCTCAATTGGCTGCTGCTAACGAAAAGGCCGGAGTTGGTGACGACGATCCTGGAAAGCGATGTCGGGCTGTACGGGCCGCTCCGTGCGGACTTCCCAAATATCTGGATGGGAACGACGGTTGAGTCTCAAAAATACGCGGATATTCGCGTACCGCACCTATTAGAGATCGAGGCGGCGGTTCTGTGGCTCTCCATCGAACCGCTTCTGAGTCAGATCGATATTAGTGAATACATGTGGCCCGTTTGTCACGAGTGGGACGCCGGGTTCCCGACACCGGAGCGAGCGGCTGCGGCAGGATGTGAAGTACGACACGTTCGACAAGCTTTTGTACACGCTGACTCGGTATTCGTTGATTGGGTCGTTGTCGGCGGAGAAAGCGGTCCGAACGCCCGCCCGATGCACCCCGATTGGGTGCGTTCCATCCGCGACGCTTGCGCCGCAGCCAGTGTGCCGTTCTTCTTCAAACAGTGGGGCGAATGGGGTGATGCCGGGCATTTAACCGAGGTGAATGATCGGGGATCCGGTCGCCTGCATAACTGGGGCGACGGAGAAATGGCATTTCCCGTCGGCAAAAAAGCCGCCGGACGCCTACTCGACGGCCGCGAATGGAACGAAATGCCGGAGGTGAAAAATGCCACTACCAAATGACGGTTTGATCAAATTAGCTGAAGAGTGCGGCGAGTTGGTCCAGGCCGCAATGAAGCGGATTACCTGTTCGGACGAGACCCATTGGGATGGCTCGAATCTCAAGGAACGTCTTGAGGATGAGATTGCAGATGTAATGGCCGCGTCATCCATCGTTACCGCGAATCTGCATCTGGATCAAGAGCGAATGATCGAGCGGTCTAAGCAGAAGATCGCTTTATTTACATACTGGCAGGGCGGCGGCAAAGACCCGAAATTGCCGGAGGTGAAAAATGCCCTGTAACTGGATAGATCTCGGCAATGGTCAATTCGCCCACGTTCGCACGAGCGGACACCGCCGAAGAAAATGCTGGCAATGCAAAGAGGTCGGTGATCGGCTATGTGATTTCGTGCTGAACCGCTCGGCAGACGGAAAGCCGATCCGCACCTGCGACCGGCCGCTATGCTCGCGGCATTTAACAAAAGGCGAAACGCCTGATGTCGATTATTGCGCCGAACACACTGTCTCTAAAATTTCAAATTTCAAATAATGGAGAAAATAAATGTCACAGCCCGAACTTAAACAGATCCCGATCAATCAGATCTTCGCGTCCTCGAACTACCGCAAGACGTTCAAGGACAAATCCCTTGCCGAACTCGCCGCGTCCATCAAGGCCAACGGCGTCCTGCAGCCTATCATCGTCCGCCCGTCCGAACCCGGCAAATTCACCATCATCGCCGGCGAACGCCGCTACCGCGCATCAAAACTCGCCGGCCTCGTCACCATCCCGGCCGTCGTCCGCGATATCCCGATCGCCGAGACCCTGAAACTCCAGATCATCGAAAACATCCAGCGCGAAGGCGTCCCGTTCATGGAAGAAGCCTACGCCATCAAAAAACTTCGCGACGATCTGGTTCTCGATAGATCCGAGATCGCAAAAATGGTCGGCAAATCCGATGGTTACGTTTTTTATATGCTCAAACTCTGCGAAATATCCGACGAGGCTCGCAGCATCGCCGAGAAAGGCTGGATCAGCAAAATGGTCGCCTGGGAGATATCTAAACTCCCGAATCCCGAGTACCAAACCCAGGCCGCCAACGATCTCGCCCGCACAAAAGCCGACAAGCTCGTCACCATCGGGACCGCAAAAAGCTACATCGCCGACATCTTCGGCGACAGCAAACGCCGCCTCCGCAAAGATCGCGTCAACCAGTTCGGCCCCGCCAGCGATTACGCCGCCGATTGGAAAAAATATCTTGTTAAATTCACCGGCGATCAATTCGAGCATTTCAAAACGGTAGTCCGCGGCCGCACCGAAACCGCCATCCTGTCCGAAGCCGTCGATATTGTAATGAGGGGAAAATGAGCGATTACATTCAACAGATCGAAGACGCCTATTCAAAATGCCGCGGCCGGTGGTCGATACTCTCCCCGCTCGACTGGCACATCGCCGCGGCGTGGGAAGAAAAAGGAATCCCCGTACATATCGTAATCCGGGCGATCGACGAATGCTGTAAAAAATTCAAATCAAAACGGGACCCCGGCAACATCAACACGGTACGCTACTTTGAACAAGCCGTCCTCAGCCACTTCGCCCGTTGGAACGCCGCCCGCGTCGGCTCCAACGACGCCCCCGCCGTCCACCCCGACGACCAGCCCAACGCCGCCGACCTCGCTATCGAAGTCTGCGAGCACATCATCCTAAAATTCGGCGAAGCCAAAATCACCTGCCCACCCTATCTCCATGACCCGGTCGCCATCGTCATAGACGCCGTGTCCCAACTCATCCTTCAGCTAGAAGGTGACGGCGACACAACCCAAACCGACGACCATCTCCAGGCGATCGAGGCCGCATTCGACCAGGCCATCCTCGCCGCCGCTCCCGACCGCCAAAAGATCCTCGCCGACCTCCGCTCCGAATACCCGCAATTCGCCAACATCCCGTCAGCCCTCGACCAGCTACTCCTCAAAACCCTCTACGACCGCCAAAATCTCCCCCGCCTCTCACTCTCCCAAATACGATAATGCCCGGAATTTCGTTTTGACTCTATCAAAAGAAATTTCCCGAAAATCACCCATCCACCAAAATATTCCCACCATTATCGTCTTTCAACCCCTCCGATTATCGTGTATCCTGTCAAAATACCGAAAGGTGTTTTCCTGACAACAATCGGCATGATCAATGAATTAATCATCTACACCAACACCCGCTCTTCAAAGCTCCATTCTAAATGTGGGTCAAATTGTAAAACGGTTGAGCACCGCGT
>JADYZI010000322.1 GCA_020853255.1 Acidobacteriota bacterium | reverse complement strand
GACGATCAGCAGGTAGTAATACAGGTAGTCAACCTGCCACGCAAAGGTCGAAGCCTGATCCGGAAAAATTGGCACCCACGAATTGGTTTGCATACTCTCAAATAGTTCCGAGCCGTAAGGTTCAGGGTTTTGCGGGTCAGCCAACCCGCAAACCCGCTGCCCGGGCTATGAACTTGAAACTTTCTTATTCCTTCTCCAAAACACCAGTCCCATCGCAACCATTCCGAGCAAGGTAGCGACGGCGAAGATCCTCATCACGCGCAGGATCGCAAGGCCGTACTTGCCGGTGGCCGGGTCGTAATGATAGCAGTACAAAAGCAGTTGTTCGGCCGCGTTCCCCACCTTGTTCTCGCCCGATTCCATGATGCCGAACTTCAGATCTCTCGGCGAGTAGTCGATGCCGTAAAGATAGCGCGACATTCGCCCGTCGGGCGTCACGATCATTACCGCCCCGGCGTGGGCGAACTGGTTACTCTTCTCGTCCCACTTGAACCCGAATCCCGCCGCTTTTGTTGCCGCGTCGATAGAGCCTTCGTTCCCGGTCAGAAAATGCCATCCGCTTTCGGTCCCCGGACGGCCATAACGGGCCATGTAATTCTCTTTCTTGTTCTTTGCAAGATCGGGCTTTTCGTTCTCACGTGCGTCGAAGCTGATCGCCACGACGTCAAAATCTTTGCCGGCGTCAAGAGAGATGCCCTTTAGCGAGCCGGTGAGGCCGTTGAGCACCTCATTGCACAGCATCGGGCACTCATAATAAACAAATGCGACAACGACCGGCCTTCCTTTATTAAAGAACTCTCCTAATTTGACCGCGTGGCCGCTTTCGTCCTTGAACTCAGCATCCAGCGGAAGCTGTTCGCCAAGTTTCTGTTCGATCCCAACTTCCTGCAGTACCTTCGGCAGGCCCTTGGTCTCAGACTGCGACGGATCGTATGTTTTCGGGGCATACAGCGGCGAGTTAAAATGCTCTACCTTTTGCGAATAGGCCCCTTCTGTTAGTACCAGCATCAGCACGGCCGCCAAGATCGACAGCCCTGGTAACACTCTTCGTGCTGATCTACTTTTCATAACACTCCCTTCCTGATCCCGGCCTTAACGCCGTTGCAGATCCGCGACACGCCCCGCGCTTGCGTCGCTAATATACATTTTCGATTTCTGCAGCATCCCTTCAGCCTCGGGGCCGGACTTCGCTTTGGGGGCACGCTGAAGCAGCAGTTCCTTTGCCTTATCGACCGGCATGGCAACAACTGTTCCCGTTTTCGGGTCCTTGATACCCTCTGCGAGTATTTTGTCCCAGGCCTTTCGCAATTCCCAGTATTCCGCCTGCGGTGCCTTCAATTCGAGGTTGATCCTTCCGGTCTCGGTATCAACGCCAAACCCCGGAGCGGCCTGGAGCCTAGGTTCGGGCGGAAGTTTATCCTTATCCTTCATCTGGGCCCGCATCGGGTTCGTAAAGCCCTTTGTCTCCTGAGCGTCCTGTTCAAGAACGTCGTGCAAAGCCCACATCAGGCCAAACGTGATGACAATGAGCAAAAGAAGCCCAACGCCGAAGTAAATGATCCCCTTCAGGCCGATGAGGTTCTGCTCATAACCTTTCTCAAAATCGACAAAGCTCTTTTCGTGTTTTGCTGAGCTCATAATTCAATTTGCGATCTGCAGCCCCGTTGACTGAAAGAAGATCCAGGACCGCAGATATAAGGTCCAAGATCGTCAGTGTCCATGCCCGTGCTCGACGGCCTTTTCAAGGAACGGGTCCATCACCGGCACAAGCGGGCGTTTCATCAACTGGGTCACAAAATACCAGAGCCAGATCCCGCCAACAGCTATCGGTGCGACGATATCCATCCAGCTAAAGCTGTCCATAAATCCAAGTGTTGCCCCGTGCGTCGCGATCCGCGGCGTTGGGCTGATGAGCCACAACATATCCAGCCAACGCATTGCCAGGATAAATACGGCAACCTTCGCCAGAGTCTTGGCACGCCGTTTCAGGTCCTGGAGCAGCAGTATCAGGAACGGGGCAGCAAAATGGAACAAGATAAGGGCCCATGCTACATAGCCCCAGCCGTGATACATCCGCGCCTGGAACCAAACCGTTTCTTCGGGAATGTTACCCGACCAGACGATCAGAAACTGTGAGAAATTGAAATAGGCCCAGATCATCACCAAGGCCAGGATCAGTTTGCCAAGATCGTGAAAATGGCGCCTGCCAAGGACCCGGTCCATCGGGGCCTTGTCCGAAAGGTACGCAAGCACAGCCACCAAAAAGCAAAACGCGCTCAATGCCCAACCCGCGACGAACAAAAGCCCCCAGATAGTGGAGAAGTAGTGCGGGTCCAATGTCATCACCCAGTCCACTGACGCAAATGTGACGAGGAGCGAATAAACCACCAGCGCCGGGCCGGAAAACGCTGTCGCACGTCCCAGGTATTTCTCGGCTTCTTCGTAGTTACTGGTCTTGTCCTGTTCCTTGCCCCATTTGTTCATGAGGTACACGATTACGGCAAAGAGCACAAAGTAGATCGCCGAACGCAATACCCAGCTTTCCGCGGTCATGAACCAGCCGCGATGCTGCATGATGTGCTCGGTCGCCGGAATATGCGTCCATTCGTAAAGCCGTTTGACGCCAAAAGCCAGCGGCAGGAACATGATAAAGATGACCGGGAGCGTTCGCGTACCCGCCTCGGCCGCGCGGCGGGTGACGACCGCCCATCCTCCGCCTGTCAGATAACCGAGAAGCAGTACGCCAAGACATCCAATGCCGATACCGCCCCACAATACGAAGCCGAGAAGCCAGGAGCGCAGTCCCTGTTCCGGGCTCAGATACGTCCCTATCGCCCAAATGATAAGTGCAATGCCACCCACGCCGAGTGCGACCGTTCGCCATCGGTTAAGATCGGCAGGTGCCTGAAAGTTTCCGGTATCAGCCATTAATGTCCACCTCCGGGCGTGGCCGACGGTGCTCCTTTTGGTGCCGCTGTGTTTGCGGACGGGCTAGCATTCATCTTTGAGATCTCTTCGGGATTCTGGCTCACCTGCAGCGCACGGATATAGGCGACGATCGCCCACCGGTCGGCCGGCTGTACCTGCGCCGCATAGCTGTTCATTTTGCCAAATCCGTTGGTCATTACATCGAAGAAATGCCCAACGGGCGCGTTTCGAAGCCTGTCGTCATGATATGTCGGCGGAGCAGGAAAGCCGCGCCGCACGATCATACCGTCGCCGTTGCCTGTTGCTCCGTGGCAAACGATGCAGTAGATGTTGTACCGTTCCTGGCCGCGGTCGATAAGTTCCTTGGTCACAGGGATCGGGAATTCGTCGATCATGTTCGGGAAGGTCGTAACTATAGTGTTTCCCTGGGCATTGACCGTTGACTCGACCGGGGCGTTCGGATTCGGGTTATCGATCTTTCCGGTGTAGAACGCCTTGTTCTCCTTCAGCAGGCCGCGGGCAACGGTGCCTTCCGGATAATCACGAGACGAGCTGTGATCATCGAAAAAGTCACTTTCCCTATAAACCTCATATCGCGGCTGATCCTGCATATCAAAGCGAACACCGCACCCGGCGGCCAGCAAACAGCTCGCGGCCAGCAAAAGGTAGAAAGGCGTTCGGCGGCCTACAATGGGCATTAGATCTTGGGCACGCAACTTATTCAGGTACATCGAACACCTCCTGCGGCCCAAGGCTTCGCATGAAACTCGTCGTCTCATCGTAATTATATTTCGGATCAGCACTCTCTATCAGGAGGAAGAACTTTTCCCGTGTCGCCAGGGCAAAACGCGGAACGTTAAAGACCGGGTGATAAGGACGCGGCAAACCGTTCAAAAACAGCATTCCGAAAACCGCTGTGAATCCTCCAAAAAGAATGGTCAGCTCATACGCCGGCGGCACGAACGAAGGCCAACTCAAATAGGGCCGCCCGCCGATATTCAGCGGATAATCAATGTAATGGATGAACACCTGAAGAGCCAACCCGCTGAGAAGGCCAATAATTGCCCCGCAAAAGACCAGGAAGGGCAGAATACTTCGGCGGATTCCCAAAGCTTCGTCTATCTCGTGCAGCGGAAACGGTGAGAACGCGTCCGTCTTGGTGTAGCCGGCAAGACGGACCTTGTTCGCGGCGTCCACAAGGGCGGTCGGCGTATCAAACTCCGCCATTAATCCGTGTAGATTGCTGTCCATAATGTGTACGACAGGCTGCCAGACTGTCGCGTCAGGCCATGCCAGCCTCAACGCACCTATTTATTCGGCTCGTCCGTCCTCTCCCACGTATATTCGATCTCAACAACATTCTCCTCAAAATCCTGCTGATGTCCGTGAACCGTAGCTCCGGGAAGCAGGGTGCGCACCTCAAATATAGAAATAACCGGCAGGAATCGCACAAAGAGAAAGACAAGCGTAAAGAAAAATCCAATTGTACCGACGTAGAGCGACCAGTCCCAAAGGGATGGTGCGTACATCGCCCACGATGAAGGCAGAAAATCCCGCTGCAGACTTGTGACGATGATCACGAACCGCTCAAGCCACATTCCGATGCTGACGATTATCGAAATGATGAAGAGCCAGAACGGGCTTTCGCGGAAATACTTGAACCACAATGACTGGATCGCGATCACGTTACAGAATATCAGGAGCCAGTACATATACCAGTACGGGCCGTTCCAGATACGATTTGTGATCATGAAGTATTCGTACTGGCTGGCACTGTACCATCCAAAATACGCTTCCATCACATAGCTGTATCCGACGATCAGCCCTGTTGCCAGCATCACCTTGCCCATGTAGTGCAAATGGGTGTCGGTGATGAAATCCTTCATGTTGTACCAGACCCGCAGCGGGATGCAGAGGATCAGCACCATTGCGAATCCGGCATAGATAGCACCGGCAACGAAATACGGCGGGAAGAACGTGGCGTGCCAGCCCGGTATCTGCGAGACCGAGAAGTCCAAAGACACGATCGAGTGCACCGAAAGAACGAGCGGCGTTGAAATTCCGGCCAGCAGAAGATACGCCAGTTCATACCGATGCCAGTGCCGGGCGGAACCGCGCCAGCCCCAAGATAAAATTCCGTAAGCGAACTTGAAATACTTGTTCTTCGCCCGATCACGAAGCGTCGCAAGGTCGGGGATCAGGCCGACATACCAGAACAGCAGCGAGATCGTCGCATACGTCGAAACGGCGAAAACGTCCCAGATGAGCGGCGAGCGAAACTGCGGCCAGATGCCCATCGTGTTCGGATATGGGAACAGCCAGTATGCCGCCAGCCACGGCCGGCCCGTATGGATGACCGGAAAGATCGCGGCGCAGGCAACGGCGAACAGCGTCATTGCCTCGGCGAATCGATTGATCGATGTACGCCATTTCTGATTAAGAAGCAGAAGAATGGCGGAGATCAATGTTCCGGCGTGGCCGATGCCGATCCACCAAACGAAGTTGATGATCGGGAATGCCCATCCAACCGGCTGGTTGGTACCAAAAATGCCGATGCCCTTGGCCAGCAGATAGACGACCGAGACCATCAGAAGCTGGGCAACCATGAAGGCAACGCCGAACCCGACGAACCAGGCCAGCGGCGTCCGTTTCCGAAGCGCGTAGTCGCCGATCTTGTCCGATACGGTCGCGAAGGTATGGTCGCCTTCGACCATTGGCGGGTAAACCCTTTGCTGGATCTCCTTTAAGTCAGCCATATTGATCTAGTGCCCTTCCTCCGTCGGTTTCGCCTTTTCGGCCTTACGGACCGGAGGCTCCTTGAACGGCTTAAAGCCCGGCATTTCCTTGTTCTGATTCTTCAGCTCGGTCAAATACGTTGTCCGCGGCTGCGTCCCGAGGTCATTGAGAAGGATGTAGTTTCTATGGTCCTTCTTCGTGGCCGCGATTCGGCTGTTCGGATCATTTGCATCGCCGAAGACGATCGCGTTCGTCGGGCACGCGGCCTGGCAGGCGGTCACGACCTCGCCGTCCGCTATCGGACGATCATCCTTCTGCGCCTCGATCCGGGCGGCGGCAATGCGCTGTG
>JADYZI010000321.1 GCA_020853255.1 Acidobacteriota bacterium | reverse complement strand
GCACGCCGATCGTGTACGGAGATTTACGCCCACCGACGTCCAAGATCGACAGTCGCCTTTCGCTGCGTTTGACCTCTTGCATTGTTCGGCGGCGCACCTTTCTGTTGAGCGGCGGCAGAAGCGGGTCACAACTGCGTCGGAGTATTTCGTAAATGGTCGAACTCACTATTGTGGCCTCCCGAGCTCGTTACGACCGATCATTCGCTCGGCCACCTCCCAGTCGCTAGGAGTATCGATGTTGACAGCAAATTTCGCTTCCATCTCGAAACTCTGGATCTTACGCCCATAAAGGCTTCCCTGATCGCGAAGTACCGACGACCGAGTTACATAGACCGAGCCATCCCTATAGAAAGCTTTTGGGAGTTCTTGCCTTCGCACGGTCGGCTCTTTTTCACCGGACGTAAGTTTTATAGTGCCATCCTCATTCTTCCAGAATGTCCACATCGGGTTGAAAGTATCCGGTACTGGAAGGACGCTGACCACTGAGTCGGAATTGGTCTGCTCCAAAAGCTCGATACAGGCATCTATATGCTCAGGGCGACGCAGAGGATTCGTCGGCTGCAAAAGACAGACAGCGTCAAATGACTCACCTTGGTTTTCGAGTGCTTCGATCGCGTGTAGCAGAACCGGCATTGTCGGCGTCGCATCTTGAGCGAGTTCTGCCGGGCGCATAAACGGAACGCAGAGCCCAAGTTCCCGGCCGACCATTGCGATCTCTTCATCTTCTGTGCTGAGTATGACCTTTGATAGTGCCGACGCGGCCAAGGCACTCTCAGCTGTATAGGCAAGAAGCGGCTTGCCGCAAAGAAGCTTAATATTCTTTCGCGCAACGCCTTTCGAGCCACCGCGTGCAGGAATAATTCCAAGGACCTTCATCGCGACGGGCATTCAATATGTAAGACGTTTCTCGATCTCGAGTGAGGCGTCAGCGAGCACATGCGAGATCTGTTCCCCGGCATGTCCATCGCCGTAAAGTTTGTCCTGCAGATACCTTCCGTTCTCAAGTTGCTTCTCGATCGCAGCTCGAATCTCATCTTTCGAATAGCCGACATCAATAACGTTCTTGCCGCGTTCCCGACCTTGCTGCCGCGTGCCGATATTGACCACGGGGACGCCAAGAAAAGAGCACTCGCGGATACCGACGCTCGAATTTCCGACCAGGCAGCGGCTGCTGTATAGGAGCCGGAGAAAGTCGGTCGGGGCCATATTCTTAAAAAAGTTAATATTCTCCGGCTTATACTTTTCCCTGAACGAGCGTATTCCGTTCGACGTGCCATCCGAGCCTGCGTCAACATTTGGCCAAAACCAAAGAGTCGGCATATTGATCTCCCGAACGGCCTCAAGAGTCTCGGTCACATGGGCTCGAGCCATTTCATGCTCCGTCGTAACAGGATGCTGCATGACCACGAGATATCCGTTTGTGAGCTCGTGAAGTTCTCCCACGCCGCCGTACCGCTCGAATGGGTTAAAGTTGAGCGATGGGTCGTCTGCGATCTCGGCCGCAAGATCTATCGAAGGACATCCGGTTACGAAAACCTTGCGGTGTTCCTCGCCCATACGTTCAACTCTGTTGCCCGCACCGCTGGTCGATACTAAGTGAAGATCCGAGAGTTTTGTTACAGCGTGGCGAACTTTTTCATCGATAGAGCCCGTGACCTCGCCGCCCTGAATATGGGCGACCGGAATATTCATATACGATGCCGCTACGGCCGTCGCCAGTGTCTCAAATCGATCTGCAACCGTAACCACAATATCCGGCTTAAGATTGTCGAAAACCGTCGCAAGTTCGATCATTCCGAGTCCGGTCGTCTTTGCCATCGAAGCGGGATTCTCGCCTTCGAGGACCATATAGACCCGAGCCGCGATCGGGAAACCATCATTTTCGATGTAGTTCACGGCCGTTCCATAGCGGTCAAGCAAAGCAGATGCTGCCACGACCAACTGAAGTTCGAGATCCGGGTGTTGCATTATTGCACGAAGGGCAGTCTTTATCCGGCTGTAACTCGGCCGGGCGGTTACAACTACACAGATCTTTCTGGGCATATTTGAAATTTGTTGGTAGATAAGACGCAAAAATGGCTTCAGGCGTCGAAGTGCCTCTCCTGGAGCATCTCGTTCGCTAGAACAGCCTGTTTTATTTTTCGTCCGATCAGTTGTGGAAGCTCCCTGGCAGGAATGCCTGTTCCAGGCTTCTTCAGCTTAAGGTCCTCTTCGGCGATCGTCGTCCCGACCGGCAGGGCTCGGCTAGCCACAACGCTCTTAGTAAAAATCGAACGGACTCCAGACAAATCTTTGGCGGCCAGATCTTTATCGACGGGTGCCGCCTGTATTTGCTCTATTTGGCGGGTGCCGTCCACCAGCTGACGGAGTTCCGCTGTAGTCAACGATGCCGGCACATCAGGGCCATACATTTCACGGCTTAGAGTTACATGAACTTCGACAACTTCGGCACCAAGGGTTACGGCCGCAAGGGATGCGAAGATATTACCTGTATGATCTGAGAGCCCCATTGCGAAGCCATATCGATCTCTCAAGGCTGCGAGCACATTCAATCCCACTTGTTCCGGCGGACATGGGTAGGATGATGTGCATTGAAGCACTGCTAGGGGACTTCCAGCATCTCGGACCGTAGAAACGGCAATATCGAGTTCATCCCAGCCACTCATCCCTGACGAGAGAATGACGGGACCTCGTTTGGCCGTGACTCGCTTTAGCAAAGGGATGTTTCCTACTTCTCCCGAAGCGACCTTCCAAACGCGCATACCGATCTCGTCGAGCATTTCCACCGCTTTCTCTGAAAACGGCGTGCTGAGAAAAAGGAGATTGCGTTCGTCGGCGTGTACTTTAAGTCCGCGCCATTCATCTTTTGTAAACTCCATTCGCTTCCAGTACTCAAAACGTGATTCATCTTTAGGACTAAACTTCACGCGCCAAGGTTCGTCCGGTGTGCTCTCTTCTTCGGCTATGTGAGTCTGAAACTTGACCGCATCAGCGCCGGTCGCGGCTATCGCATCGATGAATGCATGGGCGGCTCCAAGACTTCCGTCATGTGTTTGCGCCACTTCACCGATCAGAAGGCATTTTCCAGGGCCTGACCTGCCCGGAACGCTCTTAAGGCATTCTTGTCGAAAACTTTCGGTCATTAATCCGCGGTCAATTGCTGAGGATCGAATACGGCACCAAGAGTATCTGCCTGACTAAATATGGAGAACGTTCCCGTCTGTCGGTTCAACCTCTTGGGCGATCAGCTGTTTGTAATAGGTGTGGTTGTAATACTTAAAGCTATTTAGTTGAATATCGTTCAAAACAACCCCGACGACATTTCCTCTGACGTCCTGCATCTTTTGTCGCGCCCGGAGTAAAACGTCGCGGGAACTGAAATCTGCTCGTGCAACGAGAACGACCGCATCAACCTCTGTCGAAAGGATCACGCTGTCGGCGAAGTACAAGAGCGGCGGTGAATCGATCACGATGTAGGCGTAACTGGCGCCGAGCCGCTCGATGAGAGATCTCATTTGGACGGACGAGAATAGATTTGCCGGGTCGGGCACGCG
>JADYZI010000320.1 GCA_020853255.1 Acidobacteriota bacterium | reverse complement strand
CGATCGGATTGTCAGCGAGAGCGGTAACGACCGCGGCATCCATGCCAAAGCAGCGTTTCAGCCCGCGTGCAACATTATATTCGCCGCCGCCTTCCCACACCTCGAAATTGCGCGTCGTATGGATCCGTTTATCACCCGGATCCAGCCGGAGCATCACCTCGCCCAGGCTAACGATATCCCAGCGGCATTCGTCTTTCGATCTGATATTCAATGACATTCTGAAGCTACTTTCCTTTAAGCGATGAATAAGTTCATATCTTAATACGGATCTCCCCAAAGCAGAAGCCCGCACGAAGTAAGGGCATCCAATGCAGAAGCCCGCACGAAGTAAGGGCATCCAATGCAGAAGCCCGCACGAAGTAAGGGCATCCTGGCTCGCACGCAGTAAGGGCATCCTGGCTCGCACGCAGTACGGGCATTTAGCTCGCACGCAGAAAACCCGCACGTTGTAAGGGCGCCGTTTCGGATGAAAGGACGCCCCTACTACGTGCGGGCCTTTGCAACTATGCGCCCCACTACGTGCGGGCCTCTGCAAAAGTGCTACTTCGAGCCGCTGGCAAGTTTGCCGATAAGCGAGAAGAGCGGAAGGTACATCGAGATAACGATCGATCCGATGGTTACGCCAAGGAACGCGATAAGCACCGGTTCGATCATGGCCAGCAGGTCCGCGATCGCGGTATCGACCTCTTCCTCGTAGAAGTCGGCGATCTTGCCAAGCATGGCATCCATCGCGCCGGTCTGTTCACCAACGCCTATCATCTGCGAAACCATGTGCGGGAAAACATTCGTTGCCTTGAGCGGGTCAACAAAGTTCTCACCGCGTTCGACGCCGGCCCGTACCTTCAGGATGGCATCCTCGATGACCACGTTCCCGGCGGTCTTGGCGGTAATATCCAACGACTGCAGGATCGGCACGCCTGACGACAGCAAGGTTGAAAGGATGCGTGAAAACCGCGCGACTGCGATCTTTCGCAAGATGCTGCCAAAGATCGGCAAACGGAGAAGCAGCGAGTCGATCTGCCAGCGGCCTTTTTCAGTCTTGTAATAGAAATGAGTTCCGACCGACGCTCCGATGATCATCACCAGCAACGCAAGGCCGCCCCAGCCGGCGAGAAATCCGCTTATGCCCATCACGATGCGGGTCGGCAGCGGAAGCAGTTCGCCCGGGCCGAGCAATCCAAGAAAGATCTGCTCGAATTGCGGAATGACGACGACCATGATGATCGCGATCGCGGCAATGGCAACCAGGATGACGGCACTCGGATAGATCGAGGCTGAAACAATGCTTCGCTTCAGTTTCACGACCTTTTCGATCAATGTCGCAAGACGCTGAAGGATCAGGTCAAGCACACCGCCCGTTTCGCCCGCTTCCACCATATGCGTGTAAAGCGAATCGAACACCTTCGGATGGCGGTCAAGCGCCTGATGAAGCGTTGCTCCTTCTTCCACATTCTGACGGACCTGATGGAGCACGTCCTTGAAAAACGCGTTCTGCTGCTGTTCGGCCAAAATGTCGAGGCACTGTACCAGCGGCAAACCGGCGTCGATCATCACCGAGAACTGGCGGGTGAATACCGCCAATTCCTTGGCCCCGACCTTTTTCCGCCGGCCAAGTTTTGGTATCGATACGACGCTGCCTTTCTCGGCCGCCTGCGTCATCACGATCTGCTCGCGACGCAGCAACGCCCTGAGCTCGTCCTGGCTGGCGGCTTCCCGCTCACCCGCAACCAGCTCGTTCAGCCGATTTCTTCCTTTGAATGCGTAAGTTGGCATTTAATTTCTAGCTCCTGGAAAATTTTCCTATACCACAGAGGCATAGAGAGAGAGACACAGAGTTTTCAGAGGACTCTCGAAACGGCCGATTTTTTTTTGGTTTTCCTCGGTGTCTCTGTGCCTCTGTGGTTCATTCTTTCGCTCACCGTACCGGCGGCCGTGATCCGACCGGGCGGCCTTGGGCGTACGGGCTTGCGTGGCCGCCGGGTGCGGGCCGCGCACCTCCGCCGCCGCCATAAGTTTCATTCAGCCCCGAACCGCGCTCGATCAGTTCCTTAAGCTCATCCGGATTCGACGAACGCATCATCGCGGCTTCGAGCGTTATCTGGCGCTTGTGGTACAGCGTCGCAAGCGATTGGTTGAAGGTCTGCATCCCGAACTTATCCTGGCCGGTCTGCATCATCGAATATATCTGGTGGATCTTGTCCTCGCGGATCAGATTCCGGATAGCCGCGTTCGGGATCAATATCTCGAGTGCCATCGCACGCCCGTCACCGGAAGAGTTCGGCAGCAGCGCCTGACACATAATGCCTTCAAGCACCAGCGAAAGCTGCGTTCGCACCTGTGCCTGCTGTGCCGCCGGAAAGACGTCGATGATACGGTTGATGGTCGAATAGGCCGAGTTCGTGTGCAGCGTAGCAAACGTCAAATGGCCCGTTTCCGCGATACGCAGGGCCATCTCGATCGTTTCAAGGTCACGCATTTCGCCGACCAGCACAACGTCAGGGTCCTGACGAAGTGCGGTGCGAAGTGCTGCTCCGAATGAATGCGTATCGGCGGCAACCTCGCGCTGGTTGACGACGCAGTTCTTGTGATTGTGGAGAAATTCGATCGGGTCTTCGATCGTCAGGATATGCTCGTGACGATCTACATTGATCTTATCCACCATTGAGGCAAGCGTGGTTGATTTACCCGAGCCCGTCGGGCCGGTCACAAGGATAAGTCCGCGAGGCTTCTTGCAAAGGTCGGAAACCACAGGCGGAAGGCCGAGATGTTCGAACGATCTTATCTCGTATGGAATCGCACGAAATACTGCTCCGACCGCTCCCTTCTGGTTAAAAAGGTTGGCCCTGAATCGTGACATTCCTTTCAATCCGAACGAGAAATCAAGTTCGAGATTCTCTTCAAACCGGTGCTTCTGAGCATCGGTCAAGACCGAGTACGCCAGACGCTTTGTATCCGCCGGCGTCATTACGCCAAAGCCTGTAAGCGGAGCCAGATGGCCGTGAACGCGAACCTGCGGCGGCGAATTGGTCGTGATGTGCAAGTCGGAGCCGCCCTGGTCCGTCATTTGACGAAGCAGGTCGGGCAGCGTGATCGATGTCTCGGCGTTCTGATGATCAATGCTCATAAGGGATTTGGGACAACAAGGCTGGTCGGCCTGCTGCAAACTGCGTGGGTGAAAATGAAAGCTCCGTGGCCTGGAAAGTGGTCAGGCTTTTCAGCCTGACCTACTCTCTGACCGCGGCTTGGACCGGCCTGGACCGGCCTTGCAATGAGAAGATGACCTTCTCTGATTCCTCAGCAATGCGGTCCGCTGAACCGCTGTTCGAGTTTGTTGCGACACTGTAGATCCGCCCGTTTACCTCCGTGAAATAGAACATCCGCGAATTAACGCGTCCGCCCTGCCCCTGTGACTGGGCAACAACGACATAGACCGACTTGCCTGCAATGTCTTTTTGATAATCATTGACCACCCATCCGTTCTCACGGATCATGCGGTTGATCACCTCACGGCGGAGCGATGTTGTCGGTACGCCGCCGACAGCGGTGTTCCGTCCGGAATCGACCGATTCCCCCATCGTCGGCCCTACGACCGAGATGGATGCCGTTCCGTTTCCGTCGTCAACACTGAACCGCAATTCGGCATCATTCGCCTGGCTGCGTTTCCAGCCCGCCGGAGCGGCATCGCCTGACGGCAGCATTGATGTCGTCTTCTCTTCCGGCGCGGTCGGTTTAGAAACCGTTGTTGCCGCGACAGGTTTTCCCTGCTCTTTTACGCCCGCCAGCCGAAGCTGCCGAAGCCGTAGCTGCCGACGCCGCTGGGCGCGTAATTTCTTGCGTCTCTCCTGTGCCCGATAAAGCTGCCACCAGCGTTTCGAGTACTTTTTGACGCCTTTCCAGCCGCGCTGCCGTTTCTTATATCGTTTTGATACTTTCTGCCCGGCCTCGGCCAGCTGAGTTGCCAGTGGAATGACCGCCCCTATGCCGATCAATAAAGCTATCGATAGTGCAATTGCCCTTACCATAATTCCTCCAAGTCCTAGAGAACCGTTTCCTTAACGACCTCCTCCACTGTCGTAAT
>JADYZI010000319.1 GCA_020853255.1 Acidobacteriota bacterium | reverse complement strand
TGTTCTTCCGCGAGGGCCGCCTGCAGTTCGGCGGTTTTTAATGATAATACGTTCCGCCGGGATAATGGAAATTTATGCAAGAAGTTCGCGTCATAACGCCGGCAACGGTGGCGAATGTCGTATGTGGTTTCGATTGTTTGGGATTTGCTCTGAGCGAGCCCTTTGACGAGATGCTCGTTCGCCGGACCGCTGAACCCGGCATACGCATCACTCACAATGACGAATTCAACCTTACTACTGATCCCAGGCAAAATATGGCAGGTGTTGTCACTGCGGCGATGCTGGAACGGGCAGACGTCGATTTCGGCGTTGAGATCGAGATAACAAAGCACATCATGCCCGGCAGCGGTATTGGCTCAAGTTCCGCTAGCGCGGTAGGTGCTGCGGTCGGGATGAACAGGCTTCTGGATGATCGGTTTTCGCAGTTAGAACTAGTCGATCTTGCTCTGGAAGGCGAGACCCTGGCGTCCGGATCACGACATGCCGACAACGTCGCTCCCGGCGTTTACGGCGGTTTTACGCTGGTCCGGTCGGTCGATCCGGTGGATATTGTAGCATTGGAACATCCGCCGCTGTGGGCAACTATCATTCATCCGCAGGTTGAGGTCAAGACCGCAGAAGCCCGTTCGATTCTCCCTGCCCAGGTTCCGCTGCAAACCGCCGTTCGGCAATGGGGCAATGTCGGGTCACTGGTCGCGGGGCTTGCCGCTGGCGACTACGGCCTAATTGCCCGTTCGCTGGAAGATCTGATCGTCGAGCCAGTGCGAAGATCTCTGATTCCTCATCTGGATGAGATCAGATCGGTGAGTGTCGCGGCGGGTGCTCTTGGCGGCGGCATTTCGGGCTCTGGCCCATCGATGTTTATGCTGAGCGAATCCGGCGCGGCCGCCCGATCAGTCGAGGAAGCAATGCACAGCGTATATGGCCAAACCGGCATCAAATACAAAACATATGTTTCCGCCATCTGCCGTGATGGTGCACATGTTTCGAATGATGACTGAGGGGTGTTTAGAAATCGGCCAAACCTGATAGAATTCTATTGAGATGTTGACCAAGGAGTTAGAAGCGACATTAAGCCTTGCCGTTGATCAGGCGGTAAAACACAGGCATGAGTTTGTCACGCTTGAGCATTTGCTCTACGCCCTGCTTGAAGATAGTTCCGCTCGGGACATTTTGTACCATTGCGGAGCGAAATTGGAAGATGTGGGGCACTTGCTCGAAGAGTATTTCCGCGAGGTGCTTGAAAAAATGCCGGAGACGGCCAAGCACATGCCGGAGTTGACCTCGACGTTTCAATCAACGATCCAATACGCAATGCTCCAGGCGCAGGGCAGCGGCCAAGAGGCAGTGGACGGCGGCAATATCCTTGCGGCACTTTATCAGGCCGAGCGGTCATACGCCGTTTATCTTCTCTTGCAACAAGGCGTTACGCGGTTGGATATTCTTAATTACATTTCGCACGGCATTTCAAAGGCGGATATGGGCGAATTTCCGGGCCCGATGCCGGGCGACTTTGATGACGAAGAATTTGGCGGTACTGGAACGCAGGAGCGTAAAAAGCCGCTTGAAAGTTTTACGGTCGAATTGGTGGAGAAGGCCGCAAATGGTGAGATAGACCCGATCGTCGGCCGGGCTGCGGAGATCGAACGAACGATCCAGGTGCTATGCCGCCGGAAGAAGAATAACCCGCTTTATGTTGGTGAGCCTGGCGTTGGTAAGACTGCTTTAGCCGAAGGTTTGGCGTTGAAGATCAGCGAAGGCGATGTGCCGGAAGTGCTTCAGGGAGCAAAGGTTTTTGCACTCGACATGGGTGCGGTTTTGGCCGGAACGCGTTACCGCGGCGATTTTGAGCAGCGGTTCAAGGCGATAATCACCGACCTTAAGAAGGAAGAGAACGCGATACTATTTATCGACGAAATCCATACCATCGTCGGTGCCGGATCGGTTTCGGGCGGATCGATGGATGCTTCTAACATCTTGAAACCGGCTTTGGCGGCTGGGGATCTCCGCTGTATAGGCTCAACAACATTTGCGGAATATAAGGCCGCGTTCGACCGCGACCGTGCGCTTGCAAGACGTTTTCAAAAGATCGACATTGGCGAGCCGACGATCGATGAGACCTATCAGATATTGAAAGGCCTGAAGAAGTTTTACGAAGATCACCACGGCGTTCGATACACTGATGAGTCGCTGAAAACCGCGTCTGAGCTGGCTGGCAAATATATCAACGACCGCTTTCTGCCGGACAAGGCGATAGACGTGATCGACGAGGTTGGTGCTTCGGTCAAGCTAATGCCCGCGAGCAAGCGGCCGAAACGTGTTTCGGTGCAGATGGTCGAGAATGCGATTGCGCGGATGGCAAAGATTCCGCCGAAGACCGTAGTCGCAGACGAGAAGGCGGCGCTGAAGAACCTGCGAGGTGACATCAAGAAAGTCATCTTTGGGCAGGACGACGCGATCGACGCGATAGTCGATGCGATCCAGATCTCGCGTGCCGGCCTTGGTCATCAAACGAAGCCTGTTGGTTCGTTTCTTTTCTCCGGCCCGACGGGAGTCGGCAAGACCGAGGTTTCGAAGCAGCTTGCGGAAATTTTGGGTGTCGAATTTATTCGATTCGATATGAGCGAATACGCCGAGCCGCACACCGTCTCTCGCTTGATCGGAGCGCCGCCGGGCTACGTCGGCTTTGACCAGGGCGGCCTTCTGACCGAGGCGATCATGCGTACCCCGCACGCCGTGCTCGTGCTGGACGAGATCGAAAAGGCGCACCCGAACCTGTTCAACCTGCTGCTGCAGGTAATGGACTCTGCAACATTGACCGATAACAACGGCAAAAAGGCCGATTTTCGCAACGTCATCCTAATTATGACCACCAACGCCGGAGCGAGAGAATTGTCGTCCGGCGGCGTGGGTTTCCGCAACGCGGCCTCGACAAAGGGCAACGCCAAAGGAGTCATCGAACGCACGTTCACCCCCGAATTCCGCAACCGCCTCGACGCCTGGGTCGCCTTCAAGCCGCTCGATATCGACATCATCAAGCTGATCGTCGATAAATTCATCAAGGAACTCAACGGCCAACTAGCCGAAAAGCGCGTGTTGGTTAAGTTGACCGAACCCGCCCGCGAATGGCTAGCCAAAAACGGCTTCGACCCCCGCTATGGCGCCCGCCCCATGTCCCGCCTCATCCACGAAAAGATCAAACAGCCCCTCGCGAACGAGATCTTGTTCGGGAAACTGGCGAATGGCGGGAGTGTTTTAGTTGAGGCGGATGAAAACGGGTTGCGATTGGATTTGAGTCAGAAGGAACAAGCTGAAAAGGTTGATTAGAAGCTGATGAGACTTTCACAAACACTCTTACTTTCAGTTGTCCTGTGCTTGGGCGCAAGCTCGATCGTTTCTGGTCAACAATCGATTGCCTTGCCATCTGATTTGACGGAGAACTCCTCGATTGAGGAAGTTCTCAGCTATCTTGACACGACGATTTTTCCTGAGGCACGCATCGGATTGGAATCGAATGCTCCCGGAGCAGAACCGGATGAGATCCCGACCACCGGCACTAGGTACTATGAGCAAGCATTTTTCTCGAAAGGCTTCAAATTGGCGAAGACTGACGGTTGCACAATAACGCTGAGAAATGACGACGTTGACTTGCTTGGCTTTTCGACGAAATATCCTAATCCAGAGAAAGGAAGTCTGGATAACTGGAGACGAATCAAAACTGAGGAATCAAAGTATGTAGGCGTATTTTTAATACCGCTAAACATACTAAAAGCCAATAAACCGCCATACCGACACACAAAGAAGGCAGACCGTGCCGCTTTGCTCGGCACGTGGCGAACTGAGTTCACTTTTGGGTCAGGCGGCTGGGGATCTCTCATTCCTCGGATTCCGAAAATCAAATTCCCCTTGGAAAACATGTTTGAGGTTATCGGTGTCGGCCCGAACGGAAAGAATGATTCGATGAACGGTGACGAAATCACTTTTACATTTGATGACAAACAGATGAGTGAAAACTTCTTTGGGGCATTTAGTCGAGCGATCGATTTGTGCAAAGGAAAGTAGGTAATCGCCGGCCTTTTAGAATCGGCGATTACAGCCTAGGCCTTAAATTGGAAAGCGGCGTTGTCATTTCGATACGTTTCTGAATCTACAATTTGGTCGTTCACCTCGCAACTATGCCGACAGTTTTGAGATTTGGAGCGTATCGCCTTTACTTTTATAGTCATGAACCGAATGAACCACCCCATGTTGACATTGACCGTGACAGCAAGTTTTGGTTGCACCCAGTTTCCCTTGCTCGTAGCCGAGGATTCAATTCGCGCGAATTGAGACGAATTGAGGGAATCGTTTAGGATAATAGGCGTGTTTTGCTGGAGGCGTGGAATGAGTATTTTGGCAGCAGTAACAGATGAGCGGGTCGTTGACGTGAAAGTTAACGAGGACGAACTAAGCGCTCGCCTAATGGATGGCCGAACGATCAGCGTGCCACTTGTCTGGTACCCGCGGCTACTGAATGCGACCGCTGAACAAAGGAAGAACTGGCAGATCAGCGGCGGCGGCTATGGCATCCATTGGGAAGAAATCGACGAGGACTTAAGCACCGCGGGTCTGCTTCGCGGTGCACCTGCACCAAATCCACTTGTGATCGAGGCCACATGATCCGCGCCCGCCCAATGTCGCGCCTCATCCACGACAAGATCAAACAGTCGCTGGCGAATGAGATCTTGTTCGGGAAATTGGCGAATGGCGGAAGTGTTTTGGTTGAGACGGATGAGAACGGGTTGCAACTCGATCTCAACGAGAAACGTAAGATCAATGTCACCGAATAGCTCTTATGTTTTTATTTTCACTGATGAGGATGATACGTATTTTGTGCCTCGTTTCATTGGTCGTTCTCTGCTCGTTGCCCCATGCTGCGCAGGACGCAAACGTAGATCGACCGAAACGTGTCGAGTATATCAATCGTAGGATGATCGACAGCCCGACGATTTCATTGCGCTCGCTTCATGGCCGCGCGATCGATTCAAACGGCGTAGCAGTTCCAAGCGTTCGCATAGCACTATTTACTGAGAAAGACCATAGGTTCGTCGCTCAGACCGTTACCGATGAGAGCGGATACTTTCGCTTCGAGAAGACCGGCAAAGGAAGCTATCGGCTTGTAGGCAGACTCGATTACGACTATCTATGCCCTGTCAATGTGCGCGTTCGTCAAGTAAGCTCGCCCTTTGTCTCTCGAAAGACAATGCTGGTCTTGCATATGCGACCCTCCGGTATTGATGACTGTAGTTTTGGTGCTACAAAGTAGGGCGTGATTAATCTCCTGTTTCGGAGTATCCTGTTCTTGCTATGAATTCGCTCAAAGTTTACGAAGAAGTTGTAGATTTTATCGCGGCCGGAACGACCCCGCAGAACGTCATCGCATTTCGCCCGTCGGAGTCAGCTCAGAGTCGCGTTGAGGGCCTGCTGGCTCTCGAAAAAGAGGGTGAACTCTCAACCGCCGAACGATCCGAACTCGACCACTTTCTCCAGTTGGAACACCTGATGCGGCTGGCAAAGGCTCGCGCCCGCGATTTTTTGCCGAATGAGTAATAGTATCGGTCCTGAAACCCGCCAAATTGTTGCAAGCCGCGCTAACTTCGTTTGCGAATACTGTCTGATAGCTGAAGAGGATGCGTACTTCAGATTTCAGGTCGAACACATTATCAGTCGGAAACACGGGGGTTCATCTGACTTGGACAATCTTGCGTTTGCATGCGTTTACTGCAACCGCTTCAAGGGAAGCGACATTGCGAGCCTGAAACCGGACACTGACGATTTGATCCGGCTTTTCAATCCGAGAACTGATCGATGGAACGATCATTTTCGTCTAAACGGAGCTACCATCGAAGTCTCAACAGATATCGGTGAAGCAACCGTGCGGATACTTCAGATGAACCATCCAGATCGAATCATGGAACGCAAAGCACTGAGCCGCAGCGGACGGTATTTGAGCGAATCTGCCATTTTGCTGATTACCGAGCACTAGCCTTCTGCGGCTATTCTTCCTCATCCAGATTGAGGTCTGAAATCATACCTTCGTCATTGACCGACAATCGCCAGAGGAATGATCGCTTGCCTGCCTCAACCCGATAGCGATAGCTTGGCCGCGGGCCGGTTTCGTCTGATTCGACAAAGATCGGGTTTGACGGAACGCCGAGGGCGGCGATTCGACGATAGTTGGCATTCGCGTATCCAAAGAATCTTTACCGCGCTTAGAATTGCCCCCAGAATCATCGGCCATTAATCTGCACACTTGGCAAATCCTGTCGGATGGTCGGGCAATTGAGCCCCTCGTTAGGCACAAACATCCCTGTCAAGGGCGCAGGTTAGCCCCTGTTTGACTACGGCATATTGTACGTTTATTCGATTCTTTCTCGCCTCCAGCACGCTATTGTTTTCATACTTAAGAGACGATTTTGCCCTGATAATGAGCCGTGTGGGACGGAAGTGCCGTTCGCTTGGGCGCAGATTGGCTTACAGGGAACCTAAACTTCGCCGCATTTTACGCCGCAATGGTGTTGTCGCGGTGTCTCATTGCGAGACTTCCCTGTCGGGTTATCGGTGGCCAAACCACTGAGCTGCAGAGCTATGTCGGTCTTGATCCATGATCTCGAAAACCGCGAACATGCGCTAAATCGAAACGGACATTTGGATGCCCACAAATCAAACTCCTAACGGAAATATAAGTTCCACGGATGCGATCATTATTTCCTCCCTTGCAAAATTGGATGGAATCGCCCTTGGGATTTCGATCGGGCTGCTGTCCGGAATGCTTATTTTCGTGGCCACTAATGTCCTCATCTACAAAGGCGGCGAAGTGGTTGGTCCTAATCTTGCCCTTCTTAGCCAGTATTTCGTCGGGTATGAAGTATCGTTTGGCGGAAGCATCATCGGGCTCGTTTATGGAATGATCGCAGGCTTCATTCTTGGCTGGCTGATCGCGACGATCCGAAATCTGGTCCTGTCGGCCTATATGTTCATCTTGCGGCTGAAAGGAAGTCTATCCGCCGTGAACGATTACATTGACAATCCGTAGATCTCTCAACATCCCAATGCAAGAACCAAACCAGAAGAAAGTGGTAATAATCGGAGCCGGACCGGCCGGACTGACGGCGGCTTATGAACTTTGCAATGAGGGCATTCAGTCCGTCGTCCTTGAAAAAGATGATGTGGTCGGTGGAATTTCGCGCACCGTAAATTACAAAGGGTATCTCTTCGACATCGGCGGACACCGGTTCTTTACCAAGGTCAAGGCGGTCAATGATATGTGGCTCAAGGTCCTGGGTGAAAAGCGCTTTCTCCGGCGTTCGAGGTTGTCCCGGATCTACTACAACAAGAAATTCTTCTTCTATCCGCTTAAGGCGACCAACGCTCTTCTTGGACTCGGCCTGTGGAATTGTATCTCGATGGTGTGCAGCTACGCCAAAGCACAGATGTTTCCGATCAAGCCGGAACGTTCGTTCGAAGATTGGATCAGCAATCGTTTCGGCAAGCGTTTGTACCATACCTTCTTCAAGACCTACACCGAAAAGGTTTGGGGAATGCCGTGTAGCGAGATCTCCGCGGACTGGGCCGCGCAGAGGATCAAAGGTCTCTCACTTATTGCGACGATCAGAAATGCTCTACTCGCGAGTCAGGTCAAGCAGAAGGGCGAAGTCATCAAGACACTGATCGACGCGTTCGATTATCCGGAAAAGGGCCCTGGAATGATGTGGGAGATCGTGGCCGACGATATTCAAGCACGTGGAAGCGAGCTGAAGATGGAATCCAATGTCGAGAAGATCTATTGGACGCGTGGCCGCGTGACAGCCCTGGAGACCGGGCTTAACGGAACTAGAGAGCGGATCGAAGGCTCTGATTTTATCAGCAGCATGCCCATGCGCGAGCTGGTCAGAAAAATGGAACCTACTCCGCCGGCCTATGTGTTGGAGGCGGCTGACAAACTAGGCTACCGCGACTTTTTAACGGTTTCCCTCATTATCGACAAACCAGACCTGTTTCAGGATAACTGGATCTACATCCACGATCCCGACGTTAAGGTGGGCAGAATTCAAAACTTCAAAAACTGGAGCCCGAGCATGGTACCTGATCCGAACAAGACCTGCCTCGGCCTGGAGTACTTTTGTTTTGAAGGCGATGGCCTTTGGACCATGACCGACAACGACCTGATCAACCTTGGCGTTAAAGAATTGGGCCTGCTGGGCTTGATCGATCCAAAGGATTTCGAGGACGGGTCGGTGGTCAGAATGCCAAAAGCATACCCGGTTTATGACGACGTTTACGTCGATGCGGTTAACACGATACGTGAGTTTTTGGCGGGAATGCCGAATTTGTATCTTGTCGGCCGGAATGGCATGCACAAATACAACAATCAGGACCACTCAATGCTTACCGCAATGCTATCGGTCAAAAACATTCTGGGCGCAAACTATGACGTCTGGGGTGTAAATGTTGATAATGAGTACCACGAAGAGATCACTGAACAGGAAGCGAAAGATCTCGCGATCGTGAGCTCGACTCAGCCATTGGTTCCAAAGAGAATTGCATAGCCCGATGTCTATACAAAACCAAGTTGATCCGTCGTACTCAGACTTGGAGTACTCAGAAAATAAGCCGACCGAACCGGAAGAAGAGATCATCCGCAGAGCCGTTGTGCGGCTGAACGGACATATTCTTGGTTTCGTGATCGGGCTGACCGCGGCACTGGGGATATTTGCTGCTACAAATTTTCTAGTATTCAAGGGCGGCGAGGTCGTCGGGCCACATTTAGGGCTGCTTGATCAGTTTCTACTTGGCTATTCGGTCTCCTTTATTGGCAGTCTGATCGGGGCTCTATACCTTTTTGTTACTGGCTACATCGTTGGCCTCTTTGTGGCGTTTGTATATAACTGGGTTGCCTCCTTCCGTTCCAACTAAATAAGACGATAAGGACCATATTGGTGGCGGGTGCGTGCGGAATTGCATCCGCCAGGGTTCGCGCATACGTGCAAATAGGAATCGACGCATGTTGTTGGGGTAATCGGAGAGGCTTCGGACGCTTCACGAGAGAGTTGCTCCAGTCCCTGCTCGAGATCGACGGCCGCAACGAATATCTCTTTTTTATTGACAGCGAAACTACTGATGTTGATGACATTCCGGATCGGGTAGAAAAGATCACAGCAAAAACTGAGTTCTCCCAGGTCAAAGCCGCTGCCGCCGGCGGACGGCGGTCATTGTCCGACCTTTGGGCAATGAGCCGTGCGGTGTCGAAACACAAAGTTGACGTATTTTTCTTTCCTGCTGTTTATTCGTATTTCCCGATCTTCAATAGGACCAAGGTTTTGCTGACGCTTCACGATGTAATTGCGGACCATCATCCGGAGCTGATATTTCCGAATGCAAGATCAAAATACTTATGGAAG